>JAVEEO010000343.1 GCA_030840415.1 Pseudonocardiales bacterium
TCGGGCGGAAGCTGCCGCCGTGGGGGCTGCGCGTGCTGATCATTTGCGTCGGCGTGGCCGCGCTGGTGAAGCTGCTCGCCTAAGCCTGCAAATTTTCGGTAAAAACTTGCAGCCGCGCCGCTATCACGGCAGTTCCTTTCACCGCTCTCTGTCGACTATTGCAGCAAGAAGCCGCAAAAAGCATGTAATCCCAGGTAGATGAGCATAAGTGTGCGTCATAAAGTTATTTATTTGCGTGACTTAATCTAGTTATTGCATTGCGGCGTCGTTAAATGTAACGTTCCGGTTGATCAAACATCAGCGCTGATCCAGGCCCAGCGCTCGCCGCGGCAGCCATTCCTGCCGCCGCCCGTCGTGGCGGCGGTCACCACCGTCCCTGACCCAGGGACGGCCATTTCCCACCCCTCAGGGAAAGGCATGCACGTGATGTTCCTTCGGCACAGCCCGCCAGGGCGCGCTGTCACCGCAAAGCACGGTGCCGCGGCGAGACCCAGAACCCGGATGGCCGCCCTCGCCGCGGCCGTCGTCACCGCGCTCGGCACGACGATCGCGGTCGCGGTCGCCGCGCCGACGCTCGCCCAGGCCGCGACGGCCGCCCCGCCGTACTGGGCCCAGTCCCCGTTCAGCGTCCCGAGCGGTACGGGCGCCAGCGTCCCGTTCACCGAGTACGAGGCCGAGAACGCCAGCACTACCGGCAAGCTCATCGGCCCGGACTTCACCCAGGGCGACCTGGCCACCGAGGCATCGGGGCGGGAAGCGGTGCAGCTGACCGCGTCCGGCCAGTACGTGCAGTTCACCCTGACCAGCGCCACCAACGCGTTCGACGTGCACTACGCCCTCCCGCAGGGAGCGTCCGGCACGCTGTCCGTCTACGTGAACGGCACCAAGCTCAGCAAGGAGCTCTCGCTCACCTCGGCCTACAGCTACATCTCCACGCCGGGCATCATGGGCAGCCAGACGCACAAGCTCTACGACGACGCGCGGATGATGTTCGGCCAGACGTACCCGGCCGGCACCACGGTGCGGCTGGAGGCGGACTCCGCCGACACGGCGCTGCCGTACACGATCGACGTGGCGGACTTCTACAACGTGCCGGCCGCGGCCGCCCAGCCCGCCAACTCGATCTCGGTGACCAGCGAGGGAGCCGACCCGACCGGCGCCGCCGACTCCACCACCGCGTTCCGCAACGCGATCTCCGCGGCCAACTCGGCCGGGGAGTCCGTGTGGATCCCGGCGGGCACCTTCGTCGTCAGCTCCGCGCTCCAGGTGAACTCCGCGACGATCGCCGGGGCCGGGGACTGGTACTCGCAGATCAAGACCAATGAGTTCATCGACAACACCTCGGCCGTCTCCGGGCCGGTCAACCTGAGCGGCTTCGCGATCCTCGGCAGCACCGTCGGCCGCCACGACGACAGCACGGCCAACGCGATCAACGGGTCGCTCGGCAGCGGCTCCACCGTGAACGGGCTGTGGATTCAGGACACGAACGTCGGGTTCTGGCTGCAGTACGGCAACAGCAACTGCACGGTGGAGAACACGGTTATCGAGTCCACCGACGCGGACGGCCTCAACTTCAACGGGAACGCGACCAGCTGCACGGTGAAGAACAACTTCATCCGCAACACCGGCGACGACGGGCTTGCGATCTGGTCCTACCCGGCGGCCGACTCCGGCATCACCTTCGCCAACAACACGATCGTCCAGCCCAGCCTGGCCAACGGCATCGCCGACTACGGCGGCTCCAACAACACGATCTCTAACAACGTGATCGCGGACACGAACGCGCTCGGCAGCGGGCTGGCCATCTCCAACGAGCAGTTCCTGTCCCCGTTCACGCCGCTGACCGGCACCATCACCGTCGCGGGCAACTACCTGATCAGGGCCGGCGCCGAGAACCCGAACTGGGGCCACCCGATGGGCGCGGTCCGGTTCGACGCCTACGACTCCGCGTACAGCAACGTCACCGTGAACTACAGCGGCGGCGCGATCCTGGACAGCCCGTACGAGCCGTTCGAGATCGTCAGCGGCTCCGGCAACGGCTACGCCGTCAGCGGGCTCAACATCAGCAACGTGAACGTGCAGAACGCGGGCACGGTCGTCATGCAGGCGGAAACCACCGGCTCCGCCAGCGTCAGCGGCCTGACCGCCAGCGGCATCGGGGTGCCCGGCGCCTACAACGACGCCTACCCGTCCAACACGGCCGGCGCGTACACCTTCAACCTCGGCGCCGGCAACTCGGGCTGGAGCACGACCCCCGTGCTCACTACCTTCCCGAACCCGGCGCAGCCGGGCGCGCTGACCGCCTCGCCTTCCAGCCTGTCGTTCGGCGACCTGGCGTCCGGGTCGACCAGCGCGGCGCAGACGGTGACGGTGTCGAACCCGGGCAGCAGCGCGGTCTCGGTCTCCTCGGTCAGCGCCAGCGCCCCGTTCAGCCAGACCAACACCTGCGGCAGCTCGATCGCCGCGGGCGGCTCCTGCACGGCCAGCGTTAAGTTCGCCCCGACCAGCGGCGGCAGCCAGACCGGCACGCTGACGGTTGCCACCAGCGCACCGGGCAGCCCGCTGACCGTCGCGCTGACCGGCACCGGGGTCACCGCCACGACTAACCTCGCCCAGGGCCAGCCGGCCACGGCGAGCAGCTCGTATCAGACCTTCGTGGCCTCCAACGTCACCGACGGCAACACCAGCACCTACTGGGAGAGCACCGACGGCGCGGCGTACCCGCAGACCATCTCGGTCGACCTGGGCTCCGCGCAGTCGATCGGGTCGGTCACCCTGGACCTGCCGCCGTCGACCGCCTGGGCCACCCGGACCGAGACGCTGTCGGTCCTCGGCAGC
>JAVEEO010000352.1 GCA_030840415.1 Pseudonocardiales bacterium
GCAACGACCAGGCGATCCTGATCGAGATCGGCAGCAAGCTGACCACCGAGGTGTGGCTGCTGGATGCGCACGCGCCCCGGTCGGAGCCGGTGCTGGTCGAGCCGCGGACCGAGGGCGTGGAGTACCACGTCGAGCATGCCGGCGACCAGTTGCTGATCCTGCACAACAGCCGCGAGGCGAACTTCGAATTGAGCACGGTCGGACTGGACGCGCCGGGCGCGGCGAACTGGCGCACTCTGATCCCGGGCTCGCCGGAACGCCGGCTGCTCAACGTCGACGCCTTCGCCGGGCACGCGGTGCTGCACCTGCGCAGTGCCGGCCTGACCAACCTCGCGGTGCTGCCGCGCACCGGCGACGGGTTCGGCGAGCCGGAGCCGATCCAGTTCGACCAGCCGCTCTACAGCGTGATCCCCGGCCACAACCGGGACTGGAACGCCACCAGCTACCGGCTGACCTACCGCTCGCTGATCACCCCGGACACCGTCTACGACTACGACGTGGCGTCGAAGGATCTGCTGCTGCGCAAACGGCAACCGGTGCTGGGCGACGTCGACCTGGGCGAGTACCGGCAGTGGCGGGAGTGGGCGACGGCGGCCGACGGCACCCAGGTGCCGCTGTCGGTGGTCAGCCGCGCCGACGTCGCGCTGGACGGCAACGCTCCGGTGGTGCTGTACGGCTACGGCGCCTACGAGGTGTCGATCGATCCGTACTTCTCGATCCCCCGGCTGTCGCTGCTGGACCGCGGCGTGGTCTTCGTCATCGCCCACGTCCGCGGCGGCGGCGAGCTGGGCCGGCACTGGTACGACCAGGGCAAGCTGCTGGCCAAGCGCAACACCTTCACCGACTTCATCGCTGCCGCCGAGCACCTGGTGGCGGCCGGCTGGACCCGTCCGGAGCGGATCGTCGCCCAGGGCGGCAGCGCCGGCGGCCTGCTGATGGGCGCGGTGGCCAACCTGGCGCCGCGGGCGTTCGGCGGGATCGTGGCGCAGGTGCCGTTCGTGGACGCGCTGACCACCATCCTGGACCCGTCACTGCCGCTGACGGTGACCGAGTGGGAGGAGTGGGGCAACCCACTGGCCGACCCCGAGGTCTATGCCTACATGAAGTCCTACTCGCCGTACGAGAACGTCGGGGCCATCGACTACCCGCCGATCCTGGCGGTCACCAGCCTCAACGACACCCGGGTGTTCTTCGTGGAGCCTGCCAAGTGGGTGGCCAAGCTCCGGGCGACGGCGACCGGCTCGGCGCCGATCCTGCTCAAGACCGAGATGGACGCCGGCCACGGTGGCCGCAGCGGCCGCTACGACGCCTGGCACGAGATCTCATTCAACCTGGCCTGGCAGCTGGACACCCTGGGCGTCGACGCGGTTTCCGGTACTGAGCTCGGCGTCGGGAAGTAGGAACTCGACCACCAGCGGCCGGTGGTCGGAGGCGATCCGGACGTCGGCGGTGTCGATCGTCTCGGCCTTGAGCGGCTGCAGCCGCGGGTCGGCGAACACCCCGTCGATCCGGCGGACCGGATCTGCACTGGAGTAGGTGAAGCCGTCGCCGGTGCCGACCGCGGCGAAGGCGTCGGCGCCGAAGGCCAGCAGCCGCTGCCAGGTCGCCGAGCCCGGCACGGCGTTGAGATCACCGCCGACGATCAGCGGCGCGTTTTCGGGTACGAAGCCTTCGGCGAAGGTGGCCAACTCGTCGAGGTGCCGCAGCCGGGGCGCCTCGATCAGGTCCAGGTGGGTGCCGGCGACCGCGAACGGCGAGCCGGCGAGCTTCAGCACGGCGATTGCGGCCCCGCGGTGGTGCAGCTTCTTGTCGGTACTGAAACCGAGTTCGTGGGTGGCACGGACCTCGACCGCCAGCGAGGACAGGATCAGGTTGGCGCCGCTGGCCCGGCCGCCGGTGACGCCGACCAGGCCCGCCCGCCGGGCCAGCGCCGCGCACTGGGACCGCCAGCGCAGGAACCGCGGCGCCTCCTGGATGATCGCCACGTCCGGGGCGATCTCGCGCATCACCCGGGCCAGGGCGTCGACGTCGTCGCGCATCGACCGGACGTTGTAGGACAGCAGCCGCAGGGTGGTCACACCCACCATCCTGGCAGCACGCGGCTCGCCGGGTCTTTGCCGAACCACCAGCAAACACGGACTTCATATCGCATACTTCTGCGAGAACATCCGAAACCACACCTAGATCGGCGGAGGCAGTGCGCTCACATCGTCGCGAGCCGGCCAGTGGCCAGGCCGACCGGCTGACCGACGGTTCGCCTGCCGGATCTTCGGCCGAGCCGCAGTCGTGCGGGGCGGTCCCGGTCCCTGGCCTGGCCATCCTGCGGCAAGCCGGCGTTGAGGACCCGCTCGGCGGCACGGCGATTCCGACTGACGTGGTGAGCGCGTTGCGGCGACGGCAGGGCGGCGGGGGCACGCTGCCGTCCCAACTGGCCGTCGCCGGGGAACAGGCCCTCGGCGTGGACCTGTCCGGCGTTCGGGTGCACACCGACCCCGAAGCCGCCTCGATCGCGAGATCGGTGCAGGCGGTGGCGTTCACCCACGGCACCGACATCTACTTCTCCCAGGGCGCCTACCGTCCGAGCGACCCAGCCGGCCAGCGGCTGATCGCCCACGAACTCGGTCACGTCGGCCAGCCGGGCAGCGGTGGCGGCGCGGTCATCGGACGGGCCGACGACCCTGCCGAGAGCGCCGCGGACCGCTCCGCCGACACCGTCCTGTCCGCGCTGCGGCGGCGGGCAGCCCCGCCGGCGCCGGCGGCGGAACACCAGGGCACCGCTGTGCTGCCGGCCCTGCGCCGACAGGCCAGTCGCAACCGCGCCGCGGGCCAGCCGGGCGGCACCATCCGCCGCATGATCGGCAAGGGCGGCAAGGACGTCTACTGGTTCACCGACAAGCAGGCGCTGGCCGCGGTGATGGCTCCGCTGGCGGGCACCTCGGTGACGGTCGACTTCGGCGGCCACAGCGTCGTCTTCGCGGCCGGCGCCCGCACCTCGGCCGAGCAGTGGGTGTCCTCGGACACCGCGTGGGGCGACAACGCCTTCCACTTCACGCTCGGTTTCGAGAATCTCACCCTCACCGCCAGCCGCGAGGACGAGCACGCGATCCAGGTGGATGCGGTGCTGAAACTGAAGAACCTGCACGCGACGTTGCGCAGGACCGCCGACTCGGCCTGGATCGGCGCGCACATCGGCGACATCCTCGCGGTGCAGAACGGCACCAGCGCGCTGTCGGAGATCCAGCAGACCGCGCTGACCGACCAGTACAAGGGCGTCCAGAAGAACTCCCTGCATGCCGGTAGGGGAAAGAAGTGGTCGGGCGGGAACAAGGACAACACCATCGCGGCCGCCACCACGCTCGGCCTGTCG
>JAVEEO010000393.1 GCA_030840415.1 Pseudonocardiales bacterium
GTGATCGTCGAGTCGTGGCCGATGACGCGCCAGGCCACCATCAGCGTGGCCTCGGGAATGACCGGGTTGACCTTGCCCGGCATGATCGACGAGCCGGGCTGCAGATCAGGCAGGAACAGTTCGGTGAGCCCGGTCCGCGGGCCCGAGCCCATCCAGCGGATGTCGTTGCTGATCTTGTTGAGGCTGACCGCGATGGTGCGCAGCACGCCGGACAGCTCCACCAGCCCGTCACGGGCGCCCTGGGCCTCGAAGTGGTCGCGGGCCTCGGTCAGCGGTAGCCCGGTCTCTGAAGCGATGAGGGCGATCACCTCACTGGCGAAGCCGGCCGGGGCGTTGATGCCGGTGCCCACCGCGGTGCCGCCCAGCGGCAGTTCGGCCACCCGGGGCAGGCATGCCTCGGCCCGCTCGATGCCGTAGCGGACCTGCGCGGCGTAGCCGGCGAACTCCTGGCCGAGGGTGACCGGGGTGGCGTCCATCAGATGGGTGCGGCCGGATTTCACCACGGTGGCGAACTCGGCCGCCTTGGCCTCGAGCGCCTCGGCCAGGTGGCGCAGCGCCGGGATCAGGTCACCGACCACGCCCTTGGTCGCGGCGACGTGGATCGCCGACGGGAACTGGTCGTTGGACGACAGCGGGTCGTTGACGTCGTCGTTGGGGTGCACTGCGACCGGACCAGCTTCGCTCAGCCTTTCAGAAGCCAGCGAGGCCAGCACCTCGTTGGCATTCATGTTCGAGGAGGTGCCCGACCCGGTCTGGAACACGTCGATCGGGAACTCGGCGTCCCAGTCGCCGCGGGCCACCTCGACGGCGGCGGCGGCGATGGCCTCGGCCTTGGCGGCGTCGAGCAGGCCGCGCTCGGCACGCACCCGGGCGCCGGCGCCCTTGATCAGGGCCAGGCCGGCGATCAGCTCGCGCTCGATCGGCTGGCCGGAGATCGGGAAGTTCTGCACCGCCCGCTGGGTCTGGGCGCGCCACCTGGCGCGGGCCGGCACCTGGACCTCACCCATCGAGTCCTTCTCGATCCGGTAGGACATCGACGATTCGTCCCCGGACTGGGACTGGTTCGAGTGCGGGCTGGACTGCTCGGACATCAGCCGGTGGCTCCCCTGCAGGTTGGCGTCGGTGGCAACAACTGGTGCAGGCAAGCCTATCCAGCCGGGAGTCGGCGGGTGTGCGGCTGTGGCGGGACTAACCCCGCCGGACTAGCGGTCGGTGGGGGACTGGCCCCAGTCCGGCTGGCCGCCCGGCTGTTGCCAGGCGGGCTGGCCGGCCGGCTGCTCCCAGGCGGGCTGGCCCGCGGGCTGCTGGCCCGGGCCGCCGGGCTGGCCGGGTGCGCCCTGCCCGGCAGTGCCGGCCGGCTGGCCGTAGCCCAGCTGCAGGGCGGTCTGCTTGGCCGCCTCGGTGACCGGAACCGCCACCACCGCGGTGGCGTAGGCGCAGATCTCGCTCCAGTTGTTGCCGAGTTCGGTGGTGTCGAAGCGCATCGCCACCAGGGCGTTGCCGCCCCGGGCCTGGGCCTCGGCGAACAGCCGGGTCATGGCCTCGTTGCGGCTGGCCAGCACGTTGCGGGTCATGCCCTGCAGCTCGCCGCCGACCAGGGACTTGAAGCCGGCACCCATCTGGGAGAAGGCGTTGCGCGAGCGCACGGTCACCCCGAACACCTCGCCGCAGACCCGCTGGATCTCCCAGCCCGGAATGTCGTTCATGGTGACGCAGAGCATGATCTTCTCCTTCGCGAGCTGGAGTGGGCTGAGTTGGCGGCCGTTGCCGAAGGGGGAGCGCCGGCTCAGTTGCGGTCGAAGTCCACCGAGGCGTACGCCCGCAGCTTGGACAACTGGTGCAGTGACTCGACCACCCGGATCGTGCCGGACTTCGAGCGCATCACGATCGAGGAGGTGGCCACCGCGCCCCGGTTGTAGCGAACCCCCGACACCAGGTCGCCCTCGGTGATGCCGGTCGCGCAGAAGAAGACGTCCTCGCCGGCGACCAGGTCGGAGGTGGTGAGCACCCGGGACAGGTCGTGCCCGGCCGCCTCGGCCTTCTCGCGTTCCTCCGGCCCCTGCGGCCACAGCCTGCCCTGGATCGCGCCGCCCATGCAACTGATCGCGGCCGCGGCGATGATGCCCTCCGGAGTGCCGCCGATGCCCAGCAGCAGGTCCACCCCGGTGCCGGCCCGGGCGGCCATGATGGCGCCGGCCACGTCCCCGTCGGTGATGAACTTGATCCGGGCGCCGGCCTCGCGCACCGCGCCGACCAACTCGGTGTGCCGGGGCCGGTCCAGGATCACCACCGTGACGTCCTCGGGCTTGCCGCCCTTGGCCTTGGCGACCCGGGCGATGTTCACCTTGACCGGCGCGGTGATGTCGATGACGTCGGCTGCCTCGGGGCCGGTGGCGATCTTCTCCATGTAGAACACCGCCGACGGATCGAACATCGAGCCGCGTTCGGCTACCGCGATCACCGCGATGGCATTGGGCATGCCCTTGGCCATCAGGGTGGTCCCGTCGATCGGGTCGACCGCGACGTCGCATTCCGGCCCGGTGCCGTCGCCGACCCGCTCGCCGTTGTAGAGCATCGGGGCGTGGTCCTTCTCGCCCTCGCCGATCACCACCACGCCGTCCATCGACACGGTGCCGATCAGGGTGCGCATCGCGTCGACGGCCGCGCCGTCGCCGCCGTTCTTGTCACCCCGGCCGACCCAGCGGGCCGCGGCCATCGCGGCGGCCTCGGTGACCCGCACCAGTTCCAGCGCGAGGTTGCGGTCCGGGGCCTGGCGACTGACGGCCAGTTCCGGCGGCACCAGACCGGCCGAGTCGGCCCGGTGCGCGGACGATGCGGGGTCAGTCATGCGGCTGGCCTTTCTGGCGTCGACGGCAGCGGAGGCTCAATGAGCAGACCTTAGCCTCGGGCCCGGCTGACCGCTCAACCCGGCCGACCGGCGGCGGGTCGCCGCGCGCCGGCCGGAACCCGGCGGTGGTGGCCGGCCACCGCCGACCCGGTGAGCGGAGCCCGCGGCGCACCGGCGACCATGGAGCAGTGACCCGCCCGCTCAACCCGGCCGACCGGCAACGGCTGCGCACCCCGGCAAACCTCTGGCGGGCACTGATCCCGCTGCTGGTGATCGTCGGCCTGGTGGTGCTGCTGAACCGGCCGAACGGCCAGAGCCCGGACGGGGTGCACGTCGTCGATCCCGGCCCCGCGATCGCGGCGGCCCGCCAGCAGGCCGGTTTCGCGGTGCTGGCACCGGATGGGCTGAGCGCCCGCTGGCGGCCGACGTCGACGGAGCTGCTGCCGGCCGGGCCGTCCGAGGCGGCGAGCTTCCGGATCGGCTACGTCAGCCCCGCCGGCCAGTACGCCGAGTTGTTCCAGAGCGCCGACGCGCCGGACGCGGTCGCCGCGCACTACGGGCCGCTGACCACCGACGGCACCGCCTCCGTCGGCGGGGTGGGCTGGCAGCGGTACCGGACCTCCTCCGACCGGCTGCTGCTGCGCCACACCATCGGGACGGTCACCGTGATCGTCACCGGCAGCGCCGGGCAGGACGAACTGGTCGAGCTGGCGGGCTCGCTGCGCTGAGTCCCGCGCCCGACCTGGAAGGCCGCAAGCCGCGTGCTGCCCACGGCATGCGGAAATGTCGATCCCGCCGGCTCGGCGATTCGTTGCGGTGACTGCGCATCGGTCGGGCCGTTGTCGTGGATTGACCGTTCCGGTGGGACAGGCCAGCAGGTATGGTGGGCCGACATTGCACTGTGACCGCTATCACGTCCTAGTGGAATGCCTTTTCCGAACTGCGCCGAGCTGGAGCCGATCTATGCGCCGTAAGCGTATTGCACTCGTTCAACAAGGTGTCTGGGCCATGTCTTTGGAATCGATGCCGCTGGCCATCGGATACCTCAAGGCAGCTATCGACGCCGATGAGATATTGGCGGCCGAGTGCGAGACGGTCATCGTCAATTTCCGCGGCGCGACCTCGATCGGCAGTGCCATCGCCGCTGTCTTCGGCACCGCGGTTCCCGACGTCCTCGCCATTTCGGTTTTCGGTTGGAACTTCCGCGAGGCCCTGGTCCTGTCCGAGACGTTCAAGCAGCTCAATCCCGCCGGTCTGGTGGTGCTCGGCGGGACGCACGTCGCCAACCAGTCCGAGCGGGTCTTCCGGCTCTGCCCCGAGGTGGACGTCATCGTCAACGGCGAGGGTGAGCAGACCCTGCCCGAGCTGTTGCACGCCTGGCTGGCCGGTGAGTTCCCCGAATCCCGCGGTGCCACGATCGCCGGAATCTCCTTCCGGCAGCCGGACGGAACGGCGGTGACTACGAAGGCGCGGCCCGGAATTCTCGACCTGTCGACGATCGTCTCGCCCTTCCTGTCCGGAGCCATTCCGATGGAGGATGCGGCGGGTAGGTTCCGCTACGACGTGGCGATCATGGAGACCAACCGGGGTTGCCCGTACCACTGCGCGTTCTGTTACTGGGGTGGCGCGATCGGCCAGAAGTTCCGGAACTTTCCGCGTGAGCGGCTGCTTGCCGAATTGGAGATATTCGCCCACTACCAGGTTCACAGCATCATCCTCTGCGATTCGAATTTCGGAATGCAGGGTGCCGACGAGCAATTCCTCGAAGACGTCATCAAGCTGCGCGAGCGTACCGGGTATCCGCGGTCGATCGAATCGTCCTGGACGAAGAACAAGTCCGAGACGTTCTATCGCATCGTGCGGCGGATGAAGGCTGCCGGGCTGCACACCTCGTTCACGATCGCGCTGCAGACCCTCGACGATGCGGCGCTGCGCGGCATGAACCGGCGCAACATGAAGCTCAACGACTGGCAGGCGCTGGCCCAGTGGCTGGCGGCCGAGGGGCTCGACTCCTACGCCGAGATCCTCTGGGGCGCGCCCGGTGAGACCACTGAGTCCTTCCTGCGCGGCTATGACGAGCTGTCGCTGCACGTGCCGAGGATCGCGACCTACCCGCTGATGCTGCTGCCCAACACCGAGTACTCCGACCGGCGGCAGGAGTTCGGGCTGGTCACCACCAGGGGCCAGTCCGACGACTTCGAGTACGTGCTGGCCTCGAACACGATGACCTTCGACGAGAACCTGGCCATGCAGGGCTTCCTGCTGTGGGCCCGGGCCGGCGCGGAGAATTCGTTCTTCCGCCACATCTGGCGCCCGCTGCTCAGCTACGCCGGCCTCACCCAGTCGCAGGTGCTGTTCTCGCTGGCCCGTTGGTTCGACCGGTGCGCCGATCCCGCGGCGCTGGCGCTGCGGTCACCGACCACGATCCTGGAGCCGTCGGCGGTGAGCGCCGCGGTGCGCGTGCTGTTCCTGGAACCGCGGATCCGCCAGCTGCTGGCGGACTGGTGGGCCGAGGAGATCCAGCCGCTGGTCCCGCCAGAGCACCGGGCGGTCGTCGACGAGGTCTTCCGCTTCGACGTGATGACGCTGCCGGTGATCAGCTCCGAGGTCGCTCCCGAGGAGGTCCAGGACGAGAACGGGATGCTGGTCTACCGCCGCAGCGAGCCCTTCGACCTGGACGTGCCCGCGCTGGTGGCAGCACTGCGGGCCGACCCGCCGGTCGAGCCGCCGGCGCCGTCGCCGACCCTGTTCGACTTCTCCTGGCGGCTGGGGCTGGAGGCCTACATCGACAACCACGAAGAGGCCCTGCAGTACATGGGACGGGTCGAGCGCTCCGACCAGCCGGAGGCGGTGCCGGCGGCCGGCTGAGCGAGCGTCAGCCGGCGCTCGCTGTGCTGTTAGCTCGCTCGCTGGCGCTCGCTGCGATGCTCACTCAGCTCGTTCGTCGGTCGCCGCGATGGCGGCATCCAGCCGGGCCCGGGCGCCGTCGAGCCAGCGCTGGCAGATGCCGGCGAGCTCCTCGCCGCGCTGCCACAACGCCAGCGACTCCTCCAGCGGCTGGCCGCCGCCTTCCAGCGCCTGCACGATGTCGCGCAGCTCGGCGCGCGCGGCCTCGTAGCTGATCTCCGGTTCGGGCTTCTCGCTCATCGCAGGCAAGGTTAGCCGCCGCCGGGCGTGCCGCTGCCACCACTGCCGGGCACGCTGGTGACGCTGACCGAGAACTCCCCGTCGGCCACCCGAACCTGGAGCAGCTCGTCGGTCACCACCTCGCCGGCGGCCCGCACCAGCTCACCGGCGGAATTCCACAGCACGGCGTAGCCGCGGTTTAGCACCGCCTGCGGCGACAGGCTGACCACTCGGGCCAGCAGTTGGGCGGTGTCGGCCTGGGCCAGCTGCAGCAGGGTGGCGAGCGTGCCGCGATTGCGCCGGACGGCCCGTTCACACTCATCGGTGCCACCCGAGATCAGCCTGCCGAGCCCGTGCCGCAGCCGCTGGGGCAGGCCCGCCATCAGCTGGTCCTCGGTGTCGAGCCGGCGGTGCACGCTGGCCCGTAACCGGGCGCGCGCGTCGGCGATCTGGCCCAGTTCGGCGAGCAGATCCGGCACGATCCGCTTGGCCGCGTCGGTAGGGGTCGAGACCGCCAGGTCGGCGACCAGGTCCAGCAACGGCTGGTCGGTCTCGTGGCCGATGGCACTGACCACTGGGGTGCGCAGCTGCGACACCGCCCGCAGCAGGCCCTCGTTGGAGAACGGCAGCAGGTCCTCGACGCTGCCGCCACCACGCGCGACGACGATCACGTCCACGTCCGGGCGCGCGTCCAGGCGGCGCAGCGCGGCGATGATCTCGGTGACCGCGGTGCTGCCCTGGGTGGCGGTGTTCTCGATGGCGAACACCGCCCCCGGCAACCGGCGCAGGGTGTTCTCCACGACGTCGTGCTCGGCCGCGCTGGCTCGTCCGGTGATCAGGCCGATCGTCCTGGGCAGGAACGGCAAGGGCCGCTTACGGCTGGCCGCGAACAGGCCCTCGGCCGCCAGCAGCTGCTTCAACCGCTCGATGCGGGCCAGCAACTCGCCCAGCCCGACCTGCCGGATCTCGGTCGCGCGCAGGCTCAGGGTGCCACGCTCGGCGTAGAAGTCCGGCCGGGCCCGCAGCACCACCCGGGTGCCCTCGGCCAGCGGCTCCAGCAGCACCGAGCGGTGACAGGTCACCTGGATGGAGATATTGGCATCGACGTCGCGCAGCGTCAGGAAGTAGGTCGAGACCCCGGGCCGGCGGACGAACTGGGCCACCTGGCCCTCGACCCACACCTCACCGAGCCGGCCGATCCAGTCCGAGATGGCCTGGCTGATCCGCCGCAGCGGCAGCGGCGCCTCCGGGCTGGACTCCAGCTTGCTCACTCGTCGTCGGAGGCGGCTTCGTGTGCCTGCAGGATCTCGGCCGCCATGGTGGCCGGGTTGGGCGTCGCGGACGGCTTGGCCTTGCTGGCCGCTACTTCGAGCGGCTCGTGGTCCGGCTGCTTGCGCCCGCCACCCTTGGCGGCTTTGGCCGGGACGGCCTTGGCCGGCGCCGACTTGGCCGGCGCCGACTTGGCCGGGGCCGCCTTGCCGGGGAATGCCTTGGCCGGGGTGGCCTTGACCGCCGCCGACTTGGCCGGTGTGGCCGGGGCTGCCTTGCCCGGGCCTGATCTGGCCGGGGCGGCCTTGGAGGCCGACTTGGTCGGGGCGGCCTGGACCGGTGGCAGGCCGGGGAGGGACACCGCCTCGGCCAGGTCCGGCGCCGGTGGCGTC
>JAVEEO010000436.1 GCA_030840415.1 Pseudonocardiales bacterium
ATGGGTGCCCGTCTGCAGCGACGCTACGACGCGGAAGGCTTCACCGGCCCGGTCATCGTGATCGGGCTGAACTCCAACCTGACCGACCGACTGCGCCGGATCAAGATCGGGGCCGAGAACCTCTCCGACGCGCTGCGTGCCCAACGCATCCGCGCCGACGGCACAGTCACCGACCTGCACGGGACCATCAGCCCGGCATCCGCCTGGGACGACGGGCTGCTGTACCTCAACACGTCGCTGGGCTGGCCGAGGCTGAGCCAGGTCCGCCCCGGTGTCGTAGTCATCGACCGGGCCAGCTTCCGCAACCCGGACACCCTCGACCGGGCCCTGGCCTGGTGCACAGCCCACCATGCGGGGCGGATCGTGGTGATCAGCACTCTCGGCGAACCAGTGCCCCGCAACTTCCACGAGCAGCGCTGGGTGCGCTGGGGCTGGACCCCGGGCCTACGTCGCGACATCGAAGCCGAACTCGGACACCGACCGGCGTGTGGCCCGCTGTCTACGAACCCGCTGCTCGGGCTGCCGCCGCGCCTCATCGGCGCGGTCGAATACCAGGCACCCGAACTCACCCGCCTCCGGCGTTCCTGCCTGCGGGGCATCGCGGCGGCACGACGAACGAACCAACCGTTCCCCAAGGTCATCGCTGATACCGTGCAGTTAGTGAACGCCCTCGCCGGGCTGTGGGGCACGGTCTCGACCGCGAACGAATACGCCGTCCTCGACCCACGCGGCACCAGCGCCGCGACCCTGCGGCGCACCGTAGCCCAGTACAGGGAGAGCGAGCTCGGCGGCAGCTGGTCCGGCTTCCGGGAAACCCAGTGGCCCGACCTTCGCCGAGACACCCTCGCCCTATACGACCTGCTCGAGGAGGACAACCCCCGCTTCGAGCTGTTGCGGGGCACGCTTCAGTGGGCCGTTGCCAACCGTGCCGGGGCACGTGTCGTGGTCCGCACCCAGAACCGGTTCACCGCGGCGGCGCTGCGCCAGCAGCTCGCCGACGCCAACCCCGCACTGGCCGAGCAGCTCGGCGACGAGAATCCGGAGTCCAGCAGCCTGCTCGTGGTGCCCTACGCCGACCGGCTGGCGTGGGCGACCACAGCTACCGTCGAGCTGCATCTGGGCGTCCCCGCTCCCTGGCGCCGCAGCGCCCTGTTGTCGGCAGAAGCAAGCGAGCACATCGTCGCGGTCGACCCGGACGAACGCCGATGGCTGTCGAGCACTCTTACCGCCCTCGAGACGGAATGGACCGCTGTGCTCTCGCGCGCCGCGGACCAGCTCAACCTGGATCAGCCACCGACACCCCACGTCGTACCGGCACGCACTGTGCTTGGCCCCCTGCGGATCGACAGCCGCGGCGACGCGCACGAGGACATGCCACTCGTGCTTCCCGGAATCGACCTGGCCCGGATCTTCGAGGGGTTCGCCGACGCCGTCACCCAGGCCGATAACGGCGAAGACGAACCTGACCGCATCGTGACGATAGGGGCCGGTAGCCGACTCGTTTCGGCCCATCCCATCATCCTTGAGCCTGGCGACACTCAGTTCTGGCTGCCCAGCGACGCGCATGCCGAGGTGCTGGTCGGCGCCCGGTACAGCTCGACACCTGTCCGCGAACTGACCGCGGGCCAATCGCTGCTCATCCCCCGCGGCGAAACCCGCGACGAGCTCTACACGCGGTTGCTGCAGGCAGCGCACCGCGACTCCGACGTCCTTGCCGTCACCACGCTGCTGCAGCGCTTCCGCGCCGCCATGTGGAAACTGCACGGCACCTACGGCAGTTGGGATGAGGTCGCACGACAGCTGCGCGAGCGCGGCAGTCGGGTGCAGACCGGCAGAACTTGCAACTACTGGGCGACCGGGCACGTGATCGCGCCCGATGACACGCTCGACATTCGACGGGTCGGTTGGTTGACCCAAGACGACGGCCTGATCCTCAACCGGGCGTGGGAGCGCATCGGGACCATCGCGACCGAGCTCCGCACGCTACACCGCGGGCTCGGACGGATCTTGTCGGCCGCAATCGGCGAGGCCTCGTCTGGTCACCGGGGGGAGAACCTGCGCCGGCTGTCCGACCTGTGCGGGGGCACCGACCCCACCGAAATCCTTGAAGAGTTCGACGTGCGGCACATCCGGGCCGTCGGCCCGGCCCGCAGCGTCCCCGCCAGTCAGATCCGTCGCATCATCCCCATCACGGCCGCCACCGGCCAGCCCGCAGAGTGCAGGAGATCGTGTTGAGCAGCGCCCCACACCGCGGACCGTCGGCACCTGAGACCGCCTCCGGGCGCAACCGGCGGGAGGCCCGCGTCGTCGACTGGCTCATCGAGCGAGTGGCGAACCGACTCGCCGACCGTGACGGCCGACGTCATCCGCCGCCGTGGGAGCCGAAGCAGAACGTGGTCCTCGGGGTGCTGCAGCCGATCTGGGTCACTCCGCCTGCGGTGAGCACCGGCGAGGACGCGCCTTTGGGAGCGGCCGGCACGGCGGAGGAAACCAGCGCCACCGCCGCCGCAGAGACTGCGGTCACCCCGACCGGTGACATCCCGTCTATCGCCCTGGACTTCCAAGTCCGAGCCGCTGGCGTCACCGAGGTTGAACTCAATGTCGACCTCGCCTTCGCGCTGTATCTGGAGGAGGTCGCAACCCTCTCCGAGCAACGCACCTACGTCGGGACCGCCACCCCAGACCCCTCGGCCGACCCCGCGCCCGTGGGCGAGGCTGTGGCCAGCACCGAGGCCGTTGCCGAGGCATCGGATACCACGACTGCGGTACCTGCCAGTTCCGAGCCGGTTGACGCGGAACCGGACGGCGCCCAGACTGCCGACGCCGCCTCCGGCCGGCCGCGACGGCGCCGGGAGAAGAAGGCCCGGCTGCTCGGCGCGTGGCAGCGGCACGAGATCTCGCTCGATACCGTGCAACTGCGCGTCCCTCTCGATGGCACTGTCGTCACGGCCACCGGGCCCTTGATCACCGCCGCGCAACGTGTCATCGACGCCCACTACGCGCACGCCAACGCGATGCGTCCCTTCACGTCCCGACGCAACGAACTTCCCCGGGCGGCGCTTGCCGACGAGGCAACGTTCCGCGCCGCGGTCGACGCTTCACTCGATACCACGTGGCGGCCGTCGTACC
This sequence comes from Pseudonocardiales bacterium, assembly GCA_030840415.1. Lineage (GTDB taxonomy): Bacteria > Actinomycetota > Actinomycetes > Mycobacteriales > Jatrophihabitantaceae > Jatrophihabitans_A. The sequence continues at coordinate 3,130 of JAVEEO010000436.1, forward strand.
CGCACTTGTCGGTGACGGCGTTCGCCCAGCCCATCGGCGACGGCGATTACATCGTCACCGTGGCATGGCGTAACGAGACGCTGCTCACCGAACGCAGTCCGCAGGACCTCTCCGCCTACGACTGCCGGATGGCCGTGCATCCCGGGCCGGGCACACCCCTCGTTGAGCAACGCTTCGACCTTGCCCCTGACGACTACCGGATGGCCGACTTGGCCAGCATCGTCGGGCACGGCACTAGCTGCGTCGCTGTCGCGACCGAGACCGGAGGAATCCGCAGCGAAACGCTGCCCACCCACGTTCAAGCCGTCGTCGAACCGCGCGAGGACCACGTCCTGCCGCCCCGCTGGGGCGACCTCGCAGCCGACCCAGCGCCCATCCTCAGCAGTGTCCAGACCGCGATGCAGGACTTCGAAGGCGAGTTCCAGCGCTTCGTCAACGCAGCCGATGGGCAACCCCACCACGCTGAGGCCGCAGCCGACCTCGCCCAGTTCTCTGACGAGTTGCGCCGGTTCCGGCTAGGGCGTCGCGTGTTGGCTGACGACCCGCGCCTGGCCCGCGCGTTCCAGCTGGCGAACGAGGTTTTCGCCCGGGCCAACGCCGGCGCGCCGTTCGATACCTGGCGGCTGTTCCAGCTCGTGTACATCGTCACCAACCTGCCCGCTCTCGCCGCTCGGGAGGACCCGGACCCTGAGCTTCGCCGCGAGCTCGACCACGTCGACGTTCTGTGGTTCCCAGCTGGCGGCGGCAAGACCGAGGCATACCTAGGTCTCATCATCACCGCCCTGTTCTACGACCGACTCCGCGGCAAGAACGCCGGCGTGACCTCGTGGCTGAGGTTCCCGCTACGCATGCTGTCGGTTCAGCAGCTGTTCCGCACACTACGAGTCCTCGTCGTCGCCGAGGAACTGCGTCAGGACCGTCACATCGGATCCGACACGGCCGATCCGTTCGCGCTGGGCTACCTCGTCGGATCCGGTGGCACACCCAACGCGCTGAAGTGGCCCCACGGGTGGTGGAAGGGCTGGGATGCCGAGTCTCGCCTTGCAGAAAAGGGCACCTTCTCCGAGAGCCACCAGGACGACCGGCTGGTCACCCGATGCCCCTACTGCCGCTCGGATACGGTCATCTTGGATCTCGACACCGACGTCGTCCGGATCATCCACCGCTGCACCGCATGCGGCCGGACGCTGCCGCTGTACATGACCGACGAGGAGGTTTACCGCTACCTCCCCGCGGTCCTCATCTCGACCGTCGACAA
>JAVEEO010000230.1 GCA_030840415.1 Pseudonocardiales bacterium
CGACCCCAGCTCGCTGACCTGAGGAACGCCGAGCTGGGTCCGGCGGCCTCGCGCTCCACTAGATTGGACGGTGATGAACGCCAATGAGGACCAACCCCCGGTCGGTTTCGCCGACCTCGGCATCGACGACCGGGTACTGCGCGCCCTGAGCGATGTCGGGTATGAGAGCCCGTCGCCCATCCAGGCCGCCACCATCCCGGCGCTGATGGCCGGTCGCCACGTGGTGGGCCTGGCCCAGACCGGTACCGGCAAGACCGCCGCGTTCGCGGTGCCGATCCTGTCCCGGATCGAGTTGGACCAGCAGGCCCAGAAGGCTCCGCAGGCCCTGATCCTGGCCCCGACCCGCGAGTTGGCGCTGCAGGTCGCCGAGGCCATCGGCAAGTACGCCAAATACCTGCCCGGCCTGCACGTGCTGCCCATCTACGGCGGTTCGAGCTACGGCGTGCAGCTGTCCGGCCTGCGCCGCGGCGCGCAGGTGGTGGTCGGCACGCCCGGCCGGGTGATCGACCATCTGGAGAAGAAGACCCTCGACCTGAGCCGGCTGCGCTTCCTGGTGCTCGACGAGGCCGACGAGATGCTCAACATGGGCTTCGCCGAGGACGTCGAGAAGATCCTGGCCGGCACCCCGGCCGACAAGCAGGTGGCGCTGTTCTCGGCCACCATGCCGTCCCAGATCCGCCGGATCGCCCAGCGCTACCTCACCGACGCGGCCGAGATCACCATGAAGGCCAAGACGGTGACGGCGGCCAACACCCGGCAGCGTTACCTGCAGGTGGCCAACCCCCAGAAGATGGACGCCCTGACTCGGATCCTGGAGGTCGAGCAGTTCGAGGCGATGATCATCTTCGTCCGCACCAAGCAGGCCACCGAGGACCTGGCCGAGCGGCTGCGCGCCCGGGGGTTCTCGGCGGCGGCGATCAACGGCGACCTGGTGCAGGCCCAGCGCGAGCGCACCATCGCGCAGTTGCGCAGCGGCGCGGTGGACATCCTGGTGGCCACCGACGTGGCCGCCCGCGGCCTGGACGTCGAGCGGATCAGCCACGTCCTCAACTACGACATCCCGACCGACACCGAGTCCTACATCCACCGGATCGGGCGCACCGGCCGCGCCGGCCGGACCGGCGAGGCGTTGCTGTTCATGACGCACCGGGAACGGCACCTGCTCAGCTCGATCGAGCGGGCCACCCGGCAACCGCTCACCGAGATGGCACTGCCCACCGTCGAGGACGTCAACAGCACCCGGGTGGCCAAGTTCGCCGACTCGATCACCGCCAGCCTGGCCTCGCCGCAACTGGGCCTGTTCCGCGGCCTGGTCGACGCCTACGCCCGCGAGCACGACGTGCCGGTGGCCGACGTGGCGGCGGCGCTGGCGGTGCTGTCCCAGGACGGCGCATCGTTCCTGCTGACCGCCGAGCCCCCGCTGGCCAAGCGCAAGCCCGAGGGCGGTGAGCGGTCCTTCGACCGGGACCGGTCACCGGCCCGGGTCGCCGGCCAGCGCCGGGCCAAGTCCGACGTCCGGCTGGCCACCTACCGGATCCGGGTCGGCAAGCGTCACAAGGTGCAGCCGGGGGCCATCGTGGGCGCGCTCGCGAACGAGGGCGGCCTGAGCCGGCAGGACTTCGGCCACATCGACATCAAGGTCGACCACAGCCTGGTCGAGCTGCCGGCCGACCTGCCACGCGGCACCCTGGACGCGCTCAGCCGGACCAGGATCTCGGGCCAGCTGATCGAACTGACCCGCGAGGAAGGCGCCGACCGGCCAGTCCGGCCGAAGAAACCGCGCCGCAGCTACTGAGGTTTGCCGCACCTGCTGAGGGGATTTACGCGGCCAGCGGCGCCGCGCCGGCCACCAGGTCCTCGGTGATTAGGATGCTGGCCGCTCGCAGCGGCTGATCGGCGGCCCAGCCCAGCTCGTCCGGGCCAGCGCTGGTCCGAGCAGCGGTGACCGGTGCGGCCGGGCCTGCAGCACCGCGGCCAGTGCCCGGACCAGTAGCGGCGCACGGCGCGCCAGGGTGACGTGCGAGGTGACCAGCGCCCAGGCCGGCCGCTCGCCGTCGGAGACCAGCCCCAACAGCCGGGTGTCCAGCCGACGCCGGCGTGCCTCGGCCAGGTCGAGCTCGGCCAGCAGCGGCTGCGGCCAGCCCCGTTCCTCGGCCTCGGCGCTGAAGGCCACCCGCACCAACTGGGGGCCGAATTCGGCGGCCAGCGCGCCGCAGGTGTAGGCCGCGGCCAGGTTGCCGTACACCGAGGTGTACTCGAAAGTCAGCGGGGTGGGCCATGACGCTGAGTTGCGCCGCAGCAATGTCAGCCATTGCGCGGACAAGCGCGCGGGTCTGAATCGCGCGGGAGTGAGCCCGTTCGCGCTCGACCACTTCGCGCCAATCAGCCAGGTGGTCGAACTTGCAGTCCAGGACGAGAAATTGAATGACGTCCTCAAGGTTTGGTCTGAACCGGGCACCCCCGGTCGGCAGGTGGAGGGCGGACATGTCATGGGGCGTCGGGTGCCCAGCTTTGGACAACAGATGGGACAGCGCGCCGCGTTGACCGTGTACCTGGATATGCGAGTGCGGCACCCAATCGGCCGCATACAAAAATTCGAAACGAAGATGGGTGTGCTGTCCACAGCCGCGACGATCCAGACCTTCGACTTGTCAATCGCTAAGTACTCACCTGTAGCGTCCATCCGACATAGGTAGTTGAAGCGCAACCAGGCGAGAACCTCGCCGTTGACAGAAACTCGCCGTTGACAGAAAGCGGGACGCCGCCCTGCCGTTCGGTCTGACCCATCGGCGAGAGGCCGTAACGGGTGCCGAAGGCGTTCACGGCTACACCGGGTGAGTCCGGTAGACAGGTTCCGACAACTGCATCCAGCTTGGCGGCGAAGTCGGTGACCTGTTCGCCTAGACCGGGCACTCAGTGTCAGACACCTTCGAGCAGATAATCGATCTCCTCGATCTCTGCCCATGCAGACCATTCGGCGCCGACGAGACCTCCTGCAGCTACCTTGGCGGCCAGCTCATCTGCCGTGAGCCCTGAGCTGCGCAGGATCGCCTCCCGACGCTTCACCAGCTCATCGCGGGTTGGCGTGCTTACCTTGGTCATGCACCCAGGCTAGCGCTGCCCTACGACAACAGCATGTATGACGGGGCGTCGCCGCCGGCCGAGTGCAGGCCAGCTGTCTGAACCGGCGACACACCTGTGGCGGAGGATAGGGGATTCGAACCCCTGAGGGCGTTAACCCAACACGCTTTCCAAGCGTGCGCACTAGGCCACTATGCGAATCCTCCGCCGACGAGGATACGGGTCGGCTCGGACCGGGTTGCAGAGTGGGTGGCGCTGCGTGCTCGAGCCGGTCCGGATCAGCCTCGCCGGCCGCGACGGGACCCTCGCCGCTGGCCGGACAGCAGCAGAAGTCGCTGCTCGACGACCTCCTGGCTGTGGAAGGCGAGCCAGACGCACACCCCGGCCAGTGGCAGCTCAGCCAGCACGGACATCGCGACCGCCTCGGCGAGGTCCCAGCCGCCGGGGGAGGTCAGCACGTCGAACCAGGCGTCCGCGGCCAGCAGTGCCCCAGTGGCGGCGGCCGCTATCGGGAGCCGTGCCGACCTGCGCAGGGTGAGGACCGCCGTCGACACCAGGCCGATGAACAGTCCCACGTCATAACCGGCCCAGGCCACGTCGTAGTTCTCCGACAGCTGGTGGGAGGGCAGTATGACGGCGGCGATCACGATCCAGGGCAGCAGGATCGCGGCGCACACGAGGAACAGCAAGGCTGCCCACCGGACCATCCTGGTGTTGTCGGGCAGGATCTGGTTCTTGTCCTCGGTCGCTCCCACCCGTTCGTCCACCCGATCGACGACCTGCTCGACCGCCTGCACCAGGCCGTTCCGGTCGTCGTCCGGGACCGATGGATCGGTCGAACCCGGGTCGGTACTCATCAGATGGACTCCAGGCAAGGAACGGGGGCTGCTGGCGGTAAGAACCGTAGTACTCTTCGCCGAACCTCTGGGGGCGCGATGACGGCAGGCACGAGTGCGCGGCGGGTGGCCCGCAGCGACGGATTCAAGGGATTGGCCAAGCTGGGCTTCGCGGCCCGGGGCACCATCTACCTGCTGATCGGGTGGTTCGCGGTGCTGCTGGCGCTGGGAAAGCGCCCCCCCGAGGCCGATCAGCGGGGTGCCCTGCAGGAGGTCACCCGGCACAACGGCGGCTTCCTGCTGCTGTGGGTGATCGCCCTCGGCCTGTCCGGCTACGCGATCTGGCGGTTCTCCGAGGCGGCCTTCGGAGTGGTCGGCGACCCCAAGGGCCACGAGAAGGGCCCCC
>JAVEEO010000503.1 GCA_030840415.1 Pseudonocardiales bacterium
GTCAACACCCCCCGGCAGAGCGTGGTCAAGCCGGTGCTCGAGCCGCTGCTGGCCGTGCACCGGGCCGCGCACCCGAAGGTCGACGCCCGGTTGTTGCAGCGCGGCTATGACCTTGCCGAGGAGTGTCACCGCGGCCAGGTGCGCAAGTCCGGCGACGCCTACATCACCCACCCGCTGGCGGTGGCCACCATCCTGGCCGAGCTGGGCATGGACACCACCACGCTGGTGGCGGCGCTGCTGCACGACACGGTCGAGGACACCGGGATGACCATCGCAGCCCTGGATGCCGAGTTCGGGCACGAGGTCGCGCACCTGGTCGAGGGCGTCACCAAGCTGGACAAGGTCAAGTACGGCGACGCGGCCGAGGCCGAGACGATCCGCAAGATGATCGTGGCGATGGCCCGCGACCCCCGGGTGCTGGTGATCAAGCTGGCCGACCGGTTGCACAACATGCGCACCCTGCGGTTCCTGCCGCCGGCCAAGCAGGAGCGCAAGGCCCGCGAGACGCTGGAGGTGCTGGCCCCGCTGGCGCACCGGCTGGGCATGAACACCATCAAGTGGGAGCTGGAGGACCTGGCCTTCGCCACCCTCTATCCCAAGCGCTACGACGAGATCGTCCGGCTGGTCGCCGACCGGGCACCGCAGCGCGACGTCTACCTCAACGACGTCATCGAACGGGTCAACCGCGATCTCAAGACCGGGGCCATCAAGGCGCACGTCTACGGCCGTCCCAAGCACTACTACTCGATCTACCAGAAGATGATCGTGCGCGGCCGGGAGTTCACCGACATCTACGACTTGGTCGGCATCCGGGTGCTGGTCGAGACCGAACGCGACTGCTACGCCGCCCTCGGGGTGATCCACGCGAACTGGCAGCCGGTGCCGGGCCGGTTCAAGGACTTCATCGCGATGCCGAAGTTCAACATGTACCAGTCGCTGCACACCACCGTGATCGGCCCCGGCGGCAAGCCGGTCGAGCTGCAGATCCGCACCCACGCCATGCACCGGACCGCCGAATTCGGAATCGCGGCGCACTGGAAGTACAAGGAAGTCGGCACCGTCACCACCACCCCGACGGCCATGAGCGATGAGATGCTCTGGCTGCGCCAGTTGCTGGACTGGCAGCGCGAGGCCCAGGAGCCCGGCGAGTTCCTCGACACCTTGCGCTTCGACCTCGGTACCGGCGAGGTCTACGTGTTCTCGCCCAAGGGCGACGTGTTCGGGCTGCCGGCCGGGTCCACCCCGGTCGACTTCGCCTACGCGGTGCACACCGACGTCGGGCACCGCTGTATCGGCGCCCGGGTGAACGGCAAGCTGGTGGCGCTGGAGACCCCGCTCGACCACGGCGACACCGTCGAGGTGTTCACCGCCAAGTCCGAGACCGCCGGGCCGTCGCGGGACTGGCTGGCCTTCGTCGCCTCGCCGCGGGCCAAGACCAAGATCCGCCAGTGGTTCGCCAAGGAGCGCCGCGAGGACTCGGTGGAGGCCGGCAAGACCGCGCTCACCCGGGCGATGCGCAAGTCCTCGCTGCCGATGCAGCGGCTGCTGGGCGGCGACCAGCTGGTCACCATCGCCCGGGACATGCACCTGACCGACGTGACGGCGCTCTACGTCGCCATCGGCGAGAACCACGTCTCGGCCCAGTCGATCGTGCAGAAGCTGGTCGCCTCGCTCGGCGGCGTGGAGGGTGCCACCGAGGACCTGGCCGAGACCGCCATCCCGTCGCAGACCACCAGGACGACCACCACGCCGCGCCGTTCCGGCGGCGATGCCGGGGTGATGGTCTCAGGGATGTCGGACGTCTGGGTCAAGCTGGCCCGCTGCTGCACCCCGGTGCCGGGGGACGAGATCCTCGGCTTCATCACCCGCGGCGGCGGGGTATCGGTGCACCGGCGCAGCTGTACCAACGCCGGTTCCCTGGAGGAGCAGAGCGACCGGCTGGTCGACGTGGAATGGGCGCCGTCGGCGGACTCGGTCTTCGTGGTGTCGATCCAGGTCGAGGCGCTCGACCGGCACCGGCTGCTGTCCGACGTCTCCCGGGTGCTCTCCGACGAGCGGGTGAACATCCTGTCGGCGTCGGTGACCACCAACCGCGACCGGGTCGCGGTGTCGCGGTTCACCTTCGAGCTGGCCGAGGCCAAGCACCTGGCCAACCTGCTGCGCACCGTGCGCGGCGTCGAGGGCGTCTACGACGTCTACCGGGTGCACGCGGCCAACTGACAGTGGCCAACTGACAGTGGCTGACTGACAGTGGCCAACTGACAGTGGCCAACTGACAGCGGCCGGCCTCAGGCCTTCAGCGTCACCGTCTTGAAGTACAGCGGCACGTTCGGCTTGCCGCCGCCGGCCTGGTTGGAGCCGTCGTCGCCGCCGGTGGCCACCTTCTGCAGGATGTCCAGGCCGCTGGAGACGTGCCCGATCACGCTGTAGTTCTTGCCCAGCGAGCCGTTGGAGTCCTTGGTGATGAAGAAGAATTGGCTGCCGTTGGTGTTGGGCCCGGAGTTGGCCATCGCCAGGGTGCCCTCGGTGTAGCTGGCCTTGGTCAGGCCCTCGTCCTTGGTGGTGTAGGTCGGGCCGCCGGAGGTGGTGCCGGACGGGTCACCGCACTGCACGACGAAGATCCCGGAGTTCACCGAGCGCGGGCAGGAGGTGTTGTCGTAGAACTTCTTGCTGATCAGGTACTTGATGCTCTGCACGTTGCACGGCGCCGAGGCGCCGTCCAGGGTCACGGTGATGGTGCCCTGGTTGGTGAGGAACACCGCGGTCGCGTTGCCGGTCGGGGTGGGCTTGGGGTCCGGCGGCAGGCCGACGTCGAACAGGTTGCCGGCGGTGAGCTTGGTGGCGTCCTCGGCGTACTTGCACGGGCCGTCGGTCTTCTTGGGCGAGCGGGCCGCGATCGGGCTCGGCGCCCGGCTGGGCAGCGGGCTGCCGGTGGCCGACGGCGACGGGCTGGCCGAGTTCGAGGCGGCCGGGTCGGCGGTGTTGCCCTTGTCCTCGTGCGAGAGCATCAGCACGGTGGTGATCACCACCGCGAACAGCACCAGGACGCCCACCACCGTGCCGATCAGGTTGAGCTTGCGGCGGCGCAGGTCTCGCTGCTGCCGGCGGACGAGTTGCCGCTCGAGGTGACGGCGGGCCTGCTCGCGACGCTGCTTGCTGTTGGGCACTGACGGTCCTCCCGGTGGGGCGCAGCTGGTTCTGCGTCCGGCTGGTGACTGCAAACTCCGGCGAATTGTAGAGAACATCATCAGGCGACGGCCTGTGAACCCGCTCAGCGCGGCCGGGCACTTGTACCGGCCGGACCCCGGCAGGCATCCGGCCGGCGCGTTCGAGGTGGCTCGCGCCGGCTCCAGCGGCGGCTGGGACCGGTGCCCGGCCGGCTGGGTAGGCTGGCCCGGGCCGGATCCCACCGCCCGCTGTCCACCCCCGATCGCCGGTCGACGAGCACCGTCCGACGATTCGCCTTCTCGATGCCGGAGCGCCAGCTGTGCTGATCCAGGGGTTCCCCGCCCAGTTGTACGGGACCAACTGCTTCGTGGTCGCCCCGGGGCCGGGGGAGCAGTGCGTGGTCATCGACCCGGGAGTGGGGGTCACCGGCCAGCTGGACGAGATCATCGCCGAGCACCGGTTGCATCCGGTGGCGGTGCTGCTCACCCACGGCCACCTGGACCACACCTTCTCGGTGCTGCCGGTCTGCCAGGCGCGCGACGTGCCGGCCTACATCCATTCGCAGGACCGCTCGGCGCTGGCCGACCCCTGGTCGACGCTGGGGCTGCGTCCCGGCCAGCCGATCTTCGGGGCAACCGGCCTGACCTTCGCCGAGCCGGACGACGTCCGCGAGCTGGCCGACGGGGCCGCCCTGGAGCTGGCCGGCCTGCGGCTGGCGGTGCGGCACGCCCCCGGGCACACCCGCGGTTCGGTGGTCTTCGAGCTGGAGGTGGCCACCGCGACGGCCGGCGCGCACTCGGACGTGCTGTTCTCCGGTGACGTGCTGTTCGCGGGCTCCATCGGGCGGGTGGACCTGCCCGGCGGCTCGATGGCGGACATGTCCCGGTCGCTGCGCGAGGTGATCCTGCCGATGCCCGACGAGGTAATCGTTTGTCCCGGGCACGGCCCGCAGACCACCATAGGCCGCGAACGCCTTACCAACCCCTTTCTGAGGAACCTCACGTGACTGCTGCCAGGCCGACCCCGCTGAGCGGGTTTCCCGAGCTGCTGCCCGCCGAGCGGATCGTCGAGCTGCGGGTGCTCGACAGCTTGCGAGCCAGCTTCGAGCTGCACGGCTTCGCATCGATCGAGACCCGGGCCGCCGAGCCGCTGGAGCAGCTGCTGCGCAAGGGCGAGATCGACAAGGAGGTCTACCTGCTGCGCCGGCTGCAGGCCGCCCCGACCGATGCCGCCGACGCGGCCGGGTCCGGCAACGACGCCGGTGCCGGCTCGGATGCCTCGACGCTGGGACTGCACTTCGACCTGACGGTGCCGTTCGCCCGCTACGTGCTGGAGAACGCCGGCAAGCTGGAATTCCCGTTCCGGCGCTACCAGATCCAGAAGGTGTGGCGCGGCGAGCGGCCCCAGGAGGGTCGCTACCGCGAGTTCACCCAGGCCGACATCGACGTGGTGGCCCGGGACGTGCTGCCCTTCCACCACGACGTCGAGGTCGCCCGGGTGATGGCCGAGGCGTTGTCGCGACTGCCGGTGCCCACGCTCACCCTGCAGATCAACAACCGCAAGCTGATCGAGGGCTACTACCGGGGGATCGGGGCGGCGGACACCACCGCGGTGATGCGGGTGATCGACAAGATCGACAAGGTGCCCACCGAGGTCCTGGTGAGCATGCTGGCCGACGAGGCCGGCCTGTCGCCGGAGCAGGCCGCGCAGTGCGTGGCGCTGGCCGGGATCCGTACCCCGGACTCGTCCTTCGTGGCGCGGGTGCGCGAGCTCGGGGTGTCCGACGAGCTGCTGGACGAGGGGCTGGCCGAGCTCGCCGCGGTGATCGACGGCTGCGCGGGGATCAGCGGGCCGCGGCTCACGGTGGAGGCCGATCTGCGGATCGCCCGCGGGCTGGACTACTACACGGGCACCGTCTTCGAAACGCGCATGGCCGGCTACGAGCAGCTCGGCTCGATCTGCTCCGGCGGTCGGTACGACTCGCTGGCCAGCGACGGCAAGGTCAGCTACCCCGGTGTGGGCATCTCCCTCGGCGTCACGCGCCTGCTCATGCCGTTGCTGCAGCGCGGCGCGCTGACCGGCTCGCGTGCGGTGCCGTCGGCGGTGCTCGTGGCGCTGCCGGACGAGGACGGGCGCGGCCGCTCCGAGGAGATCGCGCAGGCGCTGCGCGGCCGAGGCATCCCGACCGAGGTGGCGCCCGCGCCGCATAAGTACGGCAGGCAGATCCGCTACGCCGAGCGGCGTGGCATCCCGTGCGTCTGGTTCCCCGGGGACGGTGCTGGGGACGGTGCTGGGGACGGTGCCGGAGACGAGGTCAAGGACATCCGCAGCGGTGCTCAGGTGGCCGCCGACCGTGACACCTGGACGCCCCCGACAGCAGACCTGCGACCGCAGGTGATCGAAAGTGAGCACACGTGATCCGCACGCATGAGGCCGGGACGTTGCGGGCCTCGCAGGCCGGCCAGACCGTCACGCTGGCCGGCTGGGTCGCCACCCGCCGCGACCACGGTGGGGTGACGTTCATCGACCTGCGTGACGCGAGCGGGACGGTGCAGGTCGTTCTGCGCGACGAAGGTTCGGAGGCGACAGCGAGTGAGCATCGCAGTGACGAAGGAGCGAGGAGCGGAGCGAGCGCGGAGCCGACCGGTGTTGCCGTCGCCCACGAGCTGCGCAACGAGTGGGTGGTCGCGGTAACGGGCGAGGTGCGCGAGCGCCCGCCCGGCAACGTCAACCCGGCGATCCCGACGGGCGAGGTCGAGGTCGTGGCGTCGGACCTGCGGATCCTCAACGAGGCCGAAGCCTTGCCGTTCCAGGTGGACGAGCACACCGAGGTGGGGGAAGAGGCGCGGCTGAAGTACCGCTACCTCGACCTGCGCCGCCCCGCACCCGCCGCGGCGATCCGGCTCCGCAGCGAGGTGAACCGCGCCGCGCGAGACGTGCTGCACGCGCAGAACTTCGTCGAGATCGAAACACCCACCCTCACCCGTTCCACGCCGGAGGGCGCGCGGGACTTCCTCGTGCCGGCCCGGCTGCGCCCGGGCAGCTGG
>JAVEEO010000531.1 GCA_030840415.1 Pseudonocardiales bacterium
CCGGAACGCCTTGGAGCCGTTGGCGTTGGTGCGCTCGCCGATCATCAGCACCGAGGCGTCCTGCCGGAACGGCACGCTGGCATACAGCGAGGCCACCGACGGCTCGGCCACCGGCTGGCGACGGGCCGGTTGCAGCCCGGCCACCCGCTCGGCCACCAGCCGGATGTGCTCGGGCGTGGTGCCGCAGCAGCCGCCGACCAGGTTGGTGCCGAACTCGGTGACGAAGGAAGCCAGCGAGCTGGCCAGCTCCTCGGGGGTGAGGGGGTACCAGGCGCCGTTCGGGCCGAGCTGGGGCAGGCCGGCGTTCGGCATCACCGACAGGCCGATCCGGGCGTGCTGGGACAGGTATCGCAGGTGCTCGCTCATCTCGGCCGGCCCGGTGGCGCAGTTCAGGCCGATCAGGTCGATGTCCAGCGGCTCCAGCGCCGTCAGGGCCGCCCCGATCTCGGAGCCGAGCAGCATGGTGCCGGTGGTCTCGACGGTGACCTGGGCGATCACCGGCAACTGCCGGTCCGCGGCGGCGATCGCCCGCTTGCAGCCGATCACGGCGGCCTTGGTCTGCAGCAGGTCCTGCGAGGTCTCGACCAGCAGCACGTCCGCGCCGCCGGCGATCAGGCCGGCGGCCTCTTCGAAGTAGGCGTCGCGCAGCTTGGCGAAGTGCACGTGGCCCAGCGTCGGCAGCTTGGTGCCCGGCCCGACCGAGCCGATCACGAACCGGCGCCGGTCGGCGGTGGAGTGCCGGTCGGCGACCTGGCGGGCGATCCGGGCGCCGGCCTCGGACAGCTCGTAGATCCGGTCGGCGATGTCGTACTCGGCGAGGTTGGCCCAGTTCGCGCCGAAGGTATTGGTCTCCACCGCGTCCGCGCCGGCCTCGAAGTAGGCCTCGTGGACGCCCTCGACCACGTCCGGCCGGGTGACATTGAGGATCTCGTTGCAGCCCTCCAGGCCCTCGAAGTCGTCGAGGCTGAGGTCGGCGGCCTGCAGCATGGTGCCCATCGCGCCGTCGGCAACCAGCACGCGTTCGGTGAGGGCGGTCAGGAATTCGTTGCTTGCGGGGTCCAGGGGCACGTGAGGAGTTTACCGGGCCGCAAGGGCTGCCAGGCCTCTGCTCGTGCCGGTGCGGCAGCCGGGCGGGACGGGATGCGCCCGGTTGCCGCTCCGGCGCCGCAGCGGAGTCCTAAGCTGGGCGGATGACGGAATTCGAGAACTGGCCGGAACTCAAGGACCCGGTTCTCGTGGCGGCCTTCGAGGGCTGGAACGACGCCGGGGACGCCGCCACCGGCGCGATCGAGCATTTGGAGCTGACCTGGTCGGCAACCCCGCTGGCGGCGCTGGACCCCGATGACTACTACGACTTCCAGGTCAACCGCCCGACGGTGTCGCTGGTCGACGGGGTGTCACGGCGGATCAGCTGGCCGACCACCCGGCTGTCGGTGTGCCGGCCGGCCGGGGCGGACTTCGACCTGGTGCTGGTGCGCGGCATCGAGCCGAACATGCGCTGGCGCGGCTTCTGCGAGGAGCTGCTGGAGATCATGCGCGAACTGGGGATCCGGACCGCGGTGACCCTCGGCGCGTTGCTGTCGGACTCACCGCACACCCGGCCCACTCCGGTCACCGGCACCTCCTACGACGCCGCCAGCGCCACCCGGTACGGCCTGGACCGGTCCCGCTACGAGGGGCCCACCGGGATCGTCGGCGTGCTCCAGGAGGCCTGCGTGCGGGTCGGCATCCCGGCGATCTCGTTCTGGGCCGCGGTGCCGCACTACGTCGCCCAGCCGCCCAATCCCAAGGCCACCATCGCGCTGCTGCACCGGGTCGAGGAGGTGCTCGACATCGCGGTGCCGCTGGGCGAGCTGCCGGCCCAGGCCGACGACTGGCAGAAGCTGGTCAACGAGATGGCCGCCGAGGACGAGGACGTCCGCGACTACATCCGCAACCTCGAGGAGCGCGACGACGACGGCGAGATGCGGGAGGCCTCCGGCGACGCCATCGCCAAGGAGTTCGAGCGCTACCTGCGTCGCCGCGACCGGCCCGACAACGGCGGCTGGCCCGGCTCGCGGTAGTCGGCCGCTCCCGGTAGTCGGCCGCGGCTGAGTTCGCCTGCCCCGCGGGCGGCCGCGGCGGCCAATACACTGCCCACTCCACCCGCAACCGAAGGGACGCCGCGCACCGATGCTCACCCTGCGCTGGGGCTCGGCCACCGATGTCGGCCGGGTACGCACCCTGAACGAGGACAGCGTGCTGGCCGTCCCCGGCCTGTTCGTGGTGGCCGACGGCATGGGCGGGCACGCCGCGGGTGAGGTGGCCAGCCGGCTGGCGGTCGCGGAGTTCGCCCGGCTCGCCGAGCGGGCGCCGGGCGGTGTCCAGCTCAGCGCCGAGGACCTCACCGAGACGGTCCGGCGAGCCAACGAGCACATCCTGACGGCCGGGGCCGAGCGCGGCGACCGGTACGGCATGGGCACCACCCTCACCGGGGTCGGCGTGGTCGGGGTTGAGCAGGGCGAGCAGCTGGCGGTGTTCAACGTCGGCGACTCCCGGGTCTACCGGTTCGCCGGCGGCCGGCTCGAACAGCTCACCGTGGACCACTCGGCGGTCCAGGAACTCGTCGATGCCGGCCGGCTGAGCGCCCAGGCGGCCCGTACGCATCCGCGCCGCAACGTGGTGACCCGGTCACTGGGCTCAGACCCGGGCCCGGCGCCGGACCTGTGGCTGGTGCAACCGGCGGCCGGAGACCGGTACCTGGTCTGCTCGGACGGGCTGACCGGCGAGCTGGAGGACCCGGCGATCGCCGAACTGCTGGCGGCGAACGCAGATCCGCAGGCGGCAGCCGACCAGCTGATCGGCCAGGCGCTGGCGGCAGGCGGCAACGACAACGTCACGGCGGTGGTGCTCGACGTGCTGGAGGTGCGCGCCGCCGAGCCGTCGGCCGAGCAGACCGCGGCGATGCCGGCCGCGCAGACCGCGGCGATGCCGGCTGAGCAGCAGGCGGCTACCGCCGTGCTGCCCTCCGTCGAGGCGGGATTGTCGCGGACCGAGTTGACGCATTAGAAGAAATGGACTTCAGCAGTCGTGGCGTAGGTGGTAAACCTATCTAAATAGACATTTCGGTTACCGAGGGGAAGCTATGTCACGTTATGACTGGGGTAAGCAGCACGCGGCCATCGACGAGCTCCGTCGGGTCATCGAGCCGGCGCGGATCGAGGTGATCAAACACCCCGTCTACCACCGGCTGGCGACTCTGCAGGACGTCAACACCTTCACCGAGACCCACGTGTTCGCGGTCTGGGACTTCATGTCCCTGCTGAAGAACCTGCAGCGCAACCTGACCTGTGTCGACGTGCCGTGGGTTCCGCGGGGCTCGACAGAGAGCCGTCGGCTGATCAACGACATCGTCCTGGTCGAGGAGAGCGACGAACTCGGTGACGGGTTCACCAGCCACTTCGAGCTCTACGTCAGCGGCATGGAGCGCGCCGGGGCCGACACCAGGCCGGTCACCGAGTTCCTCGACCGGATCGGCAAGGGGGAATCCGTGCGCACCGCCCTGGTGGCCGCGGCCGTGCCCGCCCCCGCGGCGGCATTCGTCAACACCACCTGGGATTTCATCGAAACCGCTCCGCTGCACTGCCAGGCCGCGGCCTTCGCCTTCGGCCGCGAGGACCTGATCCCCGAGATGTTCGACCAGGTCGTCAAGATCGACGACCAGGGCGGCCGGCTCGCCACCTTCAAGGACTACCTCGCCCGCCACATCGAGGTCGACGGTGAGGAGCACACGCCGATGGCCATGGCGATGCTCGCCGACCTGTGCGGCGACGACCACGCCAAGTGGGACGAGGCCGCGGACACCGTCATCGGCGCGCTGCAGTCCCGGGTCCGGTTGTGGGACGGCATCACCGCCCAGCTCGACTCCCAGTCCGACAGGGAGCCTCAGCTGATCTAACGCCGACGCTGCCACCGGCGGTTGAAGCTCACCAGTACCGGCGCGGCCAGCACGGTGTTGTCGATCACCAGGTCGGCCCGATCCCGCGGCCGGCAGCCGGCCAGGTAGCGGCGTTGGGCCCGCACGTAGCGGCCCATGCCCGGGTGTTCGGGGTCGGCTTCGGTGCCGTCCCGGTGCGCCATCCGGGCGGCGGTGACCTCGAAGCCCACGTCGAGGAACACCGACAGGTCCCAGGCGCCGGCCAGCTCGTCGCGGTGCAGGAAGATGCCATCCAGCACCAGCACCGCGCCGGCTGGCGCCTCGACCCACGGCGGCGTCAGGATCCGGTCGGTCGCCAGATCGTGCCCGACCGGCCGGTACCGGCGGCTGCCACCCGGTCCGAGCGGGTCGAGCACCTCGGCCGCCAGCCGCTGGTAGTCGAAGGAGTCCAGCCAGAACCCGCTCGGTGACTGCCGGCCGCGCCGGTAGCGCACCGCCCGGACCTGGTGGAAGTCGTCGATGCCCACCCGGACGACCGGCCGGCCGCGGCGGCGCAGCGCGGTGGCCAGCTCCTCGGCGAAGCGGGTCTTGCCGGCGCCGTCCACGCCATCCACCCCGACCCGCACGCAGTCGGCGGTCGCCGACCGCGGGACCAGCGCCGCGACCAGGTCGATCAGCCGGGCCCGGGCCGGCCAGGTCGTGCCGGCCTCCTCGACCCCGGCCGAGTCCGAGTGCACAGCGGTGGCCGAGTGCACAGTGACGGCCGGATCCACGGCGCTAGAGCTTGATGCCGAGCAGCGCGTCCACGGTTGCGGCCATCAGGGCCGGCGCCGCCGGATCGGCTCCGTCGGACTGCTGCTCCAGGGTCGCCCGGGCCCAGCGGTCGACCGCCGCGATGGCGGCGCTGGTGTCCAGGTCGTCGGCCAGCCGCTCGCGCACCCGCGCCAGCAGCGCCGCGCCGTCCGGACCGGCAGGGGCGGCGCTGGCCTTGCGCCAGGTCGCCAGCCGGCGCTCGGGGGCCGGCAGCCGGCCGCCGGTCCACTCCCGGTCGGCGCGGTAGTGCCCGTCCAGCAGGGCCAGCCGGATCGCCATCGGGTCGACGCCGGCGCCGCGCAGCTTGGACACGAACACCAGGTTGCCGCGCGACTTGCTCATCTTCTCGCCGTCCAGCCCGATCATGCCGGCGTGCACGTAGTGCCGGGCGAACGGGAACTCGCCGGTGAGCGCCTCGGCATGCGCGGCCGAGTGCTCGTGGTGCGGGAACCGCAGGTCCGAACCGCCGCCCTGCACGTCAATGCCCATTCCCAGCCGGTTACGGGCGATCACCGAGCACTCGATGTGCCAGCCCGGCCGGCCGGCACCGGCCACGGTGTCCCAGGACGGCTCGCCGTCGCGGCGCCCGCGCCACAGCAGCGCGTCCAGCGGATCCTGCTTGCCGGCCCGGTCGGGGTCACCGCCGCGCTCGGCGAACAGCGCGAGCATCTGCTCGCGGGAGTACCGGGACTCGTAACCGAAGTGGCCGCTGGAAGAGGTGCGGGCATAGATGTCGGTCTCGAGCCGGTAGGCGTGGTCGTCGGCCAGCAGCTTGGCCACCGCCTCGGCGATCTCGTCCACCGATTCGACGACGCCGACGAAGTCGGTCGGCGGGAGCACCCGCAGCGCGGTCATGTCCCGGCGGTACAGCTCGGTCTCGCGCTCGGCCAGCTCCGACCAGCTGGTGTCGGTGGCGGCCGCCCGCTCCAGCAGCGGGTCGTCGACGTCGGTGACGTTCTGCACGTAGTGCACCCGGTGGCCGGCATCCAGCCAAAGCCGCTGCACCAGGTCGAAGGCCAGGTAGGTCGCGGCGTGGCCCAGATGGGTCGCGTCGTACGGGGTGATCCCGCACACGTAGATCCGGGCGGTGGCATCCGGTGCGGTGGGGCGTATCTCGTCGGCGGCGGTGTCGTACAACCGCAGTGGTCGCGCACCGGAAGGCAACATCGGCAGGTCGGGGGTGGGCCAGGACTGCATGGCCGTTACGGTAGCCGCCGCTCACCCCGCCACCACCTCCCGGGCGGCGCGACCGTCGTCGGGTAGAACTGGAGCAGTGACTACTTCCTCGCGCTACCTGGTCTCGGTGACCAAGCTGATCCCCGTCGGCCGGCAGGAACTCTTCGACATCGTCGCCGATCCCGCCCAGCACCCGCTGATCGACGGTTCCGGTTCGGTGCGGGCGGTGCGGCCCGGTGGCCCCGACCGGCTCAGCCTGGGCGCCACCTTCTCGATGGACATGAAGCTCGGTGCGCCCTACAAGATTCGCAACACCGTGGTGGAGTTCGACGAGCCGGCCCTGATCGGCTGGCGGCACTTCAACGGCCACATCTGGCGCTACCGCTTCGAGGCGACGGACGGCACCACTGGCACCCCCGGCACTGTCGTCACCGAGGAGTGGGACGCGCGCCGGGTGCCGAACCGGTTTCTGCTGCTGCTGATGCGGTTTCCGCAGCGCAACCGGGCCGGCATGACCGCCACCCTGGACCGGTTGGCCGAACTGGTGGCCGCACGCGGCTGACCCCGCCCGGCGGTTCGGGCGCCGCAGTCCTGCCCCCCGCGGTCCGGACCACCCCGCGGTCCCGACGCCAGCCGTGATCAGTACGGCGGGTACGGGATCGCCGGCCAGTCGGTGGGCGGCATCGGAAAGGTGCCCTTGGCCAGCAGCCGCTTGACGCGCCGCCGCGTGGCCCGCACCTCGGCGGTGGTGAGCAACCGCGACAACTGCTCACCCAGGTCGGCGTCCAGCAGCCCGGCCAGCCGGCGCAGCATGTCGATGCCCTCGTCCGGGATCTCGTCGCCGGCCCACTGCCACAGCACGGTGCGCAGCTTGTTCTCGGTGGCGAAGCTCACCCCGTGGTCGACGCCGTAGACGTGCGGCTGCGCCTGTCCGGACGCGACCGGCAGCAGGTGGGAGACCTTGCGGTCGGAGTTGTTGAC
>JAVEEO010000536.1 GCA_030840415.1 Pseudonocardiales bacterium
CTCAACAACGCGGTGAAGCTGGTGGTCCACCGGGCCCGGCCGCACCTGAGCGACCCGGTGGCGCTGGCCGGCGGCAAGTCCTTCCCCAGCGGGCACGCGCAGGCCGCGATCGTCGGCTACGGCGTCCTGCTGGCGGTGTTCCTGCCGATCATCCCGCGCCGCTGGCGCACGCCGGCTATCGCGGTGGCGACCCTGCTGGTGCTGCTGATCGGCTTCTCCCGGATCGCGCTCGGGGTGCACTACCTGTCGGACGTGATCGGGGCGTACCTGATCGGAACGGTCTGGCTGATCGGCATGATCACCGCCTTTCGCACCTGGCGACGCGAGCTCGGCAAGCCGACCCCCGACCTGGACGAGGGCCTGGAACCCGAGCACCGGGAGCGGCTCAAGCCCTGACGGGTGACCACCGCTCGATCGGCCGGGTCCACCGGGCCACGGTGCTCTCCGCCGTGCCGGACACCCATGCTTCGGACCCCGGGTGGTGCCTACCAGTCCGTCGAGTGACGGTAGGCACCACGGATACCGGCCGGCGATCAACCGGCTCAAGGGATTACTTGGCCGTCGATGAACCGGCTATGGGCGAGTTGGTCGGAGCAGGGCCGGCCGGAGCGGAACTAGCCGGGGCCGAGGTGGCACTTGCGGAGGCGGAACCAGCCGGCGGTGCCGAGACCGAGCTCGCTGGGGCTGAACTCGCCGGGACTGAACTCGTGGGGGCGGCGCTCGTTGGTGCCGTGTTCGCCGGTGCCTTGGTCGCCGGGGCCACCGCCGCACCGGACGCCCGGCTCACCGACCGGCAGCCCAGGGCTGAGTTGCCGCCGCCGGTTCCGGTGTTCACGCCGTAGGCGCACAGCCGGTTGGTGCCCGGTGCCAGCGGGATCGAGTAGCTGAAGCCGTGCGTGCCGGTAATCGACCAGGCCTGGTTGACGTCGCCGCGGGCAACGGCGGTCGGCCCCCAGGCGACGTGCTTGCCGTTGTCGTCGATCACCACGCCGATGGCTTGGGCGGTGTTGCTGAAGTCGAAGGTCCAGCCGGTGATCACCGCCCGGTCGCCCTGCATCGTCACCGAGTCGATCTTGCCGATCGGCGACAGCGACACCCGGAACGACGCACAGCCCAGGCTGCTCTGGTTGCCCGGGCCGCGGTTGAGGGCGTGCAGGCAGACCGTGCTGCTACCGGCCGGCAACCGCACCTTGATGGCGTAACCGTGCGCTCCGCTGCCGTGCATGGCGGTGTTGATGTCGGGCCGCACCACGGTGGAGGCCACCGAGCCGGCGAAGACGCCATTGACGTTGGCCACCACGGTCAGCGGCGTGCTGGGGGCGTCGTAGTCGAAGCTCCAGCCGGTGAAGGTGGCCAGGTTGCCCTGCTGGCTCTTGGTGCTGATGCCACCGATCGGCGAACCGTTCAGCGGCACGCTGCGGCAGCCCAGCTTGGTGTTCTTGCCGGCGCCGACGTTGATGGCGTACGCGCACACGGTGTTGCTGCCGTCGGCCAGCATCAGTGTCTTGGAGTAGCCGTGGTTGCCGGTGGCCTGGAAGTGCGCGTTGATGTCGCCGCGCGGCAGGGTGGTCTGGACGTAGGTGAACGGTTGTGAGTTGACGTAGAAGAAGATCCGCAGGCCGCTGGACAGCGCGTTCGGGTCGATCGCCCAGCCGGTGACGGTGAGGTAGCGCCCGTGCAGCGACCAGCTGCTCACCCCGCCGACCGGGTCGTCGGTGGGGGCGATCTTGCCGCCCGGCATCAGCAGCCGGGCCTCGGCGGTCACCATGTTGGCGATCGGCGTGCCGTAGCTGCCGCCCTGGGTCAGGATCACCACGGCGTAGCGGTCGCCGTTGACGAACCCGGTCGAGTTGAAGGCCGGCTGGCCGGCGGCGTTGTCGCCGCCCCAGCCCTGCTTGACCGCGAATCCGGTGGTTGCGCTGGGAATGCCGAAGAACTGGTACTGGCCGTCGGAGCCGTACGTGGTCGCGTGGTGCATCGCGTTGCCGAGCCAGTTCCAGACCCCGGGCCGGTGCCGCACCGCGTTGTAGAACGAGGCCATGCCGGCCGCGGTGATCTGGGTGCCGCCCCACCAGCCGGACCGCAGCGGCGGGTAGCCCAGGTTGGGGATGTTGAGCGCCTGCTTGATCCAGGTGATCAGGCTGTCGCCGCCGACCCGCCCGTACAGCGCGCTGGCCGAGGCGTCGTCGGACTGGGTGATCATCTTGTAGGCGGTCGTCTCGTTCCAGCCGCTCATCTGCCCGGTCAGCAGCAGCCGGGTGGCGATGAAGGTCTTCATCACCGATTCCGAGGCGTAGGTGCTGTTGTAGTCGCCGGCGCCGGTGAACGCGCCGGTCTGGGTGTCGAGCACCCCGATCGACGACCGGTAGCCGTGGCCGTGGGCGTAGTCGACGGCGCTGCCTGCCTGGCTGCTGACGGACGCGCCGGCCGGCGCGGTGGCCGTCACGACACTGATCAGGCCCAGCACCAGAGCCAGTCCGCTGGCGGCGGCCAGCACCTTTACCCGCATTGCGATGCCAATCTTCGTAGGTGCCGACCGGACGGAGCTGTCCGGCGCTGCCAGGGTGGGCGATCGAGAAAGAACAGGGTTGTCACTCCGCTGCTACATACTGGCCGGGTTGTCCGGTTCGCGCGCGCCGAGCCGTCGCCGGCGCTCCGACCCGAACCAGCAGCCGCTGGTTACCCGCGATCAACAGCAGGCTCGCGAGCAGCAGCACGCCGACACCACCGGCCGGACCGGCGGCCGCGTAGCCCAGCCCACCGGCCACCAGCACCTCGGTCGCCACCGCCGCGCGCAACGAGGCCGGCTCCAGCCGGCTCAGCAGCAGGTGCAGCTGCCGCAGGGCCTGCGCGGACCGGCACCGGGCACTGAGCAGCACCGCCAGTCCGCGGACCAGGCCGAACACCGCGCCGGTGCCGACCGCCAGCGCCGGTGAACCGGCCAGCACCGCGAGCGCGACCATCAGGTAGGTGGCCGCGGTCATGATGTAGGTGGCGAAGCCCAGCCCGATCTGCATCCCGAAGCCGGCCGCGTACAGCCAGCGCCGGTACTGGGTGAGCCACAGCTCGTTGACCTGCCGGGGATGCAGCGGCAGCGCGAAGCCTGCCAGCCGCCGGTCCGCCGCGAGCGCCACCAGGCAGGCCGCGACGCCCAGCCAGAGGGCTGCGACAGTCGGCAACGGACGCGCCGCGAAGGCCAGCAGGGCACCGCCCGCGCCGAGGACCAGGCCACCCAGCAGCGAGCCGAACACGAACCAGCCGGTGGTGAGCCAGTACCGGTTGCCGCGGGCCCGCTCGGACAGCGGGTTGATCGCCGAGACCATCGACAGCCCGCACGGCGACCAGGTGCCGCGGGCACCGGCCACCGCCGCGACCGCCAGCGCGGCCACCGCCAGCGCGCCGGTCATGCCGGCACCGCCGCCGCGTGCTCGTCCTCGGTCACCGTGCGGCCGCCGATCAGGGTCGCGGGACTGCCGGGATCGGGGTGGGCGGCGTACACGGTGTAGGTGTGGATGCCGGGCAGGTCGGCGATGCCGAGGTCGAAGCCCGCGACGCTACCGGGCAGCTCCGGACGTTCGATGCCGGTCCGGTGCCGGGACAGCTCGACCCCGTCGCGGAACACGGTCAGCGTCAGCTGCCGGTTCGGCCGGTCCGGGTCGTAGGCCCAGCCGGTGAGCCGGATGGTGTCACCGAGCCGCCGGGCTCCCTCCAGGACGCCGAGCGCCCCGGACTGGTTCACCCGGACGGTGCGCTGCCCGATCAGCGGGAAGTCGGTCGGCTGCATTCCGGTCGCATCGGTGCCGGCCACCGGCAGCGCGTACACGGTGTAGGTGTGCAGCCCGGTACCGGCCGGAATGGTCAGGTCGAAACCGCGCCGGCCGGCCGCGTCGCGCCGGTCCGGGCCGATCACCGGATACCAGTGCAGCACCTCGCCGTCCTCGTGCACCGCCACCGCGAACTCGCCTTCGGTGTCGGGCAGCCAGCCCGTCAGCCGGACGCCACCGCCGGCGGCCGTCACCGACTCCAGCTCGCCGACGGCGTTCCGGCCGGCCGGCTCGTGACCGGCGATCAGCACCGCGTCCCGGGTGCCTGCCGCTGCCAGGCTGGTGCTGGCCGGGGCGGCGGTGGTGGCACCCCGGACGATCAGGCTGTGGTTGCCGATCAGGGTGTTGCCGGTGCCGCCGCCGACGTTCATCGCCCAGACCTTGTAGTTGTGGGCCCCGGTGCTGGCCTTGAACTGCACCTTGAACCCGTGGACGCCGGTGATGTGGTAGGCGGAGTTGACGTCCGAACGCATCACACCGGTGTGGATGCCCATCAGCGGCTTGTCGTCCTGGTAGATGTTCACCGCGATCGAGGTGCTCGGGGCGTCCCGGTCGAAGGCCCAGCCGGTCAGCACCACGCTGTCGCCCACCGGGTTGGCCGAGTCCAGGTGGCCGAGCGGGGCGGTGCCGGCGTTGACGGTGATGGTCTTGCCGCCGATTCGCGGGTTGCCGCTGCCGCCGTTGATGTTCATCGCGAACACCGTGTAGGTGTGCTGGCCGCTGGGGGCGGTGAACCGGACCTCGAAGCC
>JAVEEO010000544.1 GCA_030840415.1 Pseudonocardiales bacterium
TCGAAGCCGGCCTGCCGGTGGTGGTGGTGATGCCGTCCCCGACCGGACGGCCGTTGCTGCACCAGAAGATGCTGTCCAACATCGCCGAGATCTCCGCCCGCGGCGCCCGCACCATCGTGATCGCCGAACACGGCGACCTGCTGGCGGCCAAGCACGCCGCGCACCTGATCGAGCTGCCGGTCGCGCCGACGCTGCTGTCGCCGCTGCTGACCACCATCCCGCTGCAGGTGCTGGCAGCCGAAATCGCCCAAAGTCGCGGATTTGACGTGGACAAGCCCCGTAACCTCGCGAAGTCGGTCACCGTCGAATAGGTTCGCACTCGTGAGCCCCGCTGAGCAGACCACCGTCGATGTCCTGATCGTCGGAGCGGGCCCGGTCGGCCTGTTCGGCGCGTACTACGCCGGAGTGCGCGGCCTGACCGTCGCGATGCTCGACTCGCTGCCCGAACCCGGCGGCCAGATCACCGCGATGTATCCCGAGAAGGCGATCTTCGACGTCGCCGGTTTCCCGGCCATCCGCGGCCGCGAGCTGGTGGCCAACCTGGTCGCCCAGGCTGCCCCGTTCAGTCCCGCGTACCTGCTCGGCGAGCAGGCTGTCGGCCTGGAGCGCGGCGACGACTTCGTCGTGACCACCTCCTCGGGACGGCGGGTGCGCTCGCGCTCAATCATCGTCACCGGCGGCATCGGCACCTTCACCCCGCGGCCGCTGCCCACCGGCGAGGAGCTGCTGGGCCGCGGCGTGGTGCACTTCGTGCCCGATCCGGAGGAGTACCAGGGCCTGGACGTGGTGATCGTCGGTGGCGGCGACTCGGCGGTGGACTGGGCGCTGCTGCTGGAGCCGATCGCCAAGTCGGTGGCGCTGGTGCACCGGCGGGCGGCCTTCCGGGCCCACCCGCACTCGGTCGAGGTGCTTCAGGCCACCTCCGTCCAGATCGTCACCGACGCCCAGGTCAGCGCGGTGCTCGGCGATCCGGTGAGCCAGGTCCAGGTCGATGTCGCCGGCACCGTCAGCACGCTGCCCTGCGACCGGCTGGTCGCGGCGCTGGGTTTCATCGCCAACCTGGGGCCGCTGCTGGAGTGGGGCCTGGACATCGAGCAGAAGCGCCACGTGGTGGTCGACACCACCATGGCGTCCTCGGTGCCGGGGGTGTACGCCGCCGGGGACATCTGCGAGTACCCGGGCAAGGTGCGCCTGATCGCCACCGGCTTCGGCGAGGTGGCCACCGCCGTCAACAACGCCGTCCGCTACATGGACCCGAGCGCCTCGGTGTTTCCCGGTCACCTGTCCGACTACGCCCCGCCGGGCGCGCTCGGTGCGCCGGGAACTCCGACCACCGTCGCCGGGTGATCATCGGGGTGGGCATCGACGTGGTGCCGGTCCAGCGCTTCGAGTCGGCCAGCGTGCGCACCAAGCAGTTGATCGAGCGGCTGTTCACCGAGGCCGAGCGTTTCAACGCCCACGGCATGGCCCGGACGGCCGAGTCGCTGGCCGCCCGGTTCGCGGCCAAGGAGGCGGTGGCCAAGGCGATGGGCTCGCCCGGCGGGATGTCCTGGCACGATGCCGAGGTGATCGTCGAGGGCACCGGACGGCCGCGGCTGATCATCTCCGGCACCGTGGCCCGGAAGGCCGACGAGCTCGGCATCCGCAACTGGCACGTGTCGCTGTCCCACGACGGTGGGATGGCCTCGGCCGTCGTCATCGCGGAGAGCTGACGAGTGCAGGGCGTCTGGCCGATCGCCGAGATCCAGGCCGCCGAGCGGCAGGTGCTGGCCGGGCTGCCGGACGGTGCGCTGATGGCCAGGGCCGCCCGGGCGATTGCCGTCGAGGTAGTGCGGATGCTCGGGTTCGGCTACGGCGCCCGGGTGGTGCTGCTGGTGGGCCCGGGCAACAACGGCGGCGACGCGCTGTACGCCGGTGCCCAGCTGAGCCGGCGCGGGGTGGCGGTGGCCGCGGTGCTGGCCGATCCGGCCCGGGCGCACCCCGGCGGGCTGGCCGCCCTGCGCGCCGCCGGTGGCCGGCAGGTCGCGCTCGCCGACACCGGCCCGGCCGACCTGGTGGTCGACGGGCTGCTGGGCATCGGGGCCAGCGGGCCGGTGCGCGAGGCACTGGTGCCGCTGGTGCGCTGGAGCGCGGACCAGCCCGCGCCGGTGCTGGCCGTGGACATCGCCTCCGGGGTGGACGCTGACACCGGGTCGGTGACCGGGCCGGCGGTGCGGGCGACCACCACCGTCTGCATGGGTGCGCTGAAGGCCGGCCTGCTGGTCGGCCAGGGCCGGCTGCACACCGGCCGGCTGCGGCTGGTGGACCTGGGCCTGGGCTCGCGGCTGCCCGAGCCGCTGCTGGTCCGGCTGGACCGTCCGGACCTGCGGCTGCCGGCGCCCGGGCCGGAGGACGACAAGTACACCCGCAGCGTGGTCGGGGTGGCGGCCGGCTCGCAGGCCTATCCCGGCGCGGCCCAGCTGTGCGTCGGCTCGGCCCGGCTCGGCGGCGTCGGGGCCGTGCGCTATGCCGGCTACGCGGCCGTCGAGGTGGTCAGGCGCTTTCCCGAGGTGATCGTCTCCGACAGCCTCTCCCAGGCTGGTCGGGTGCAGGCCTGGGTGGTCGGGCCGGGATTGGGCGACACCGCCGAGGCCGTCGAATGCCTGCGCCAGGTGCTGGCCAGCGACGTCGGGGTGGTGGTCGACGCGGACGGGCTGAACTTGCTGGTCGAGCGCCGGGAGCTGCTGGCTGGACGCTCGGCGCCCACCGTGCTGACCCCGCACGACCGGGAGTTCGAGCGGCTGTTCGGCCCGGTTGGAACTGACCGGATCG
>JAVEEO010000015.1 GCA_030840415.1 Pseudonocardiales bacterium
CGCGGAGGTGTTGGTGGGGTCCAGGTAGCGCAGCTCGTACCAGCACGAACCTGCCCAGTTGGGCATGGTGTTGGTCTCGCGCCGGTAGCGCTTCGGCCCGTCCCCCAGATCCAGCTCGACGCTCACCCAGTCGGTCAGCCGGCCCAGCGGCGGCTCGGGCATCGAGTCGGCGTCGTCGGGCGGGTAGGACTTCGGGGTGAAGTCGTTGGTCTCGGGCAGCACCAGCGGCAACAGCTCGTCCGGCAGCGCCACCGGCTGGTCGTTCTCGTCGTAGACGATCGGGAACGGCTCCCCCCAGTAGCGCTGCCGGCTGAACAGCCAGTCCCGCAGCCGGTAGGTGGTGGCGCCGCGGCCGGCTCCGGTGCGCTCCAGGTAGTCGATCATCGCGGCCTTCGCCTCGGCCACGCCCAGGCCGTTGAGGTCCAGGCCGTCGGTGGCAGAGTTGATCGCCGGCCCGTCGCCGGTAAAGGCTCCGCCGCTGGTTGAATCGAAGCCCTGGGGCGGTTGCACGGTCCGCACGATCGGCAGCCGGAAGGACTCGGCGAACTCCCAGTCCCGCTCGTCCTGGCCGGGCACCGCCATGATCGCGCCGGTGCCGTAGCCCATCAGGACGTAGTCGGCAATAAAAATCGGCAGCTCGGCCCCGGTCACCGGGTTGGTCGAGAATGCCCCGGTGAACACGCCTGATTTGACCTTGGCGTCAGCGCCCTGGCGGTCCAGATCGGTCTTGGCGGCGGCTTCGGCCTGGTAGGCGGTGACCGCCTCGGCCGGGGTGGCGTAGCCGCCGGTCCACTCGGCCGGGATGCCCGCCGGCCAGGCCGGCGCGGCCAGCTCGGCGACCAGCGGGTGTTCGGGAGCCAGCACCAGGTAGGTCGCCCCGAACAGGGTGTCCGGTCGGGTGGTGAACACGGTCAGCCCGCCGGCCGGCGAATCGAAGGTGATGTGCGCGCCCACCGAGCGGCCGATCCAGTTCTTCTGCATGGTGCGGACCTTCTCGGGCCAGTCGATCTGGTCCAGGTCGGCCAGCAGCCGGTCGGCGTAGGCGGTGATCCGCAGCATCCACTGGCGCAACGGCTTGCGGAACACCGGGAAGTTGCCGCGCTCGGACCGGCCGTCCGCGGTCACCTCCTCATTCGCCAGCACGGTGCCCAGCCCGGGGCACCAGTTGACCGGCAGGTCGGCGACATAGGCCAGCCGGTGCCGGTCGATCACGGTGCGGCGCTGGGTGGCGTCCAGCTCTGACCAGGGCTTGGCGAAGTCGTTGGTGCCGGCGTCCGGCTCACGGCTGCCGGCATCCAGCTCGGCGATCAGCTCGGCGATCGGACGGGCCCTGCCGGCGCCGCCGTCGGCCTGCCGGTCGTAGAACGAATTGAAGATCTGCAGGAAGATCCACTGCGTCCAGCGGTAGAACTCCGGGTCGGTGGTCGAGACGCTGCGGCGCTGGTCGTGGCCCAGCCCCAACCCGCGCAGCTGGCGCCGGAAGGTCTCGATGTTGTGGTTGGTGGTGGTCGCCGGGTGCTGGCCGGTCTGCAGCGCGTACTGCTCGGCGGGCAGGCCGAAGGCGTCGAAGCCCATGGTGTGCAGCACGTTCTCGCCGCACATCCGCCGGTAGCGGGCATAGACATCGGTGCCGATGTAACCCAGCGGGTGCCCGACGTGCAGACCCGCGCCGGACGGGTAGGGAAACATGTCCATGATGAAGGTGTGCGGCTTGCCGGCCAGCCGCTGGAAACCCTCGCTCAGCTCGCCGGACGGATTGGGGGCGTTGAAGGTGCCGCGGTCGGCCCATACCTGCTGCCAGCGCGCCTCGATCTCGTTCGCCAGCGCGGCGGTGTAGCGGAACGGCGGCGATTCGGCATCGCCGGGCTGCGTGGTGCTCGCGGTCTCGCCGGGCTGCGCGGTGCTCGCGGTCATGATGGGGACTCTCCCGATCGTGTTGCATCGTGGGTGTGCTGGGCCGCTGACATCCGGCCCCGGACAGACGAAGAGCCCCTGCGCAGGCGCAGAGGCTCGAGCCGCACTGGTCGGAAGCTGACTCAGCGCGGCTCGGTAAGAAGCAGGTGGGTACCCATGGCCTAGATAGTACCCGGGAGCCGGCCGCCACGGGGCGCGGCCCAGCCGTCGCGCAGCTGGGCCGCTGCCCGCTCGCCCACCGCCCGATGGCAGCCCCAGCCCCAGTGCAGGCCGTCGACGTTCATCCCGGGGGTGCCGAGAAAGGGCTGCACCCAGGTGTCGAGGCGAAGCAGCTCGACCCCGACCCGGCCGCCCCAGTCCTGGGCAGCCCGGACCGCCGCCGGGTGGCCGGCCCGGACCCGCCCGTAACCTGGCGCGTCGTGCGGCGGCGGCACGATCCCGATGATCCTCACCTCCGGATGGAAGTGCCGGATCCCGGCCACGCACCGACTCAGGTAGTGGTCGGTGAGCGGCTGCGGCAGGGTGCGCCAGCGACCGCGCAGCAGCACCGATCCCACCGGCTGGACCCGCCGGAACACCGCGGTGGCCGCGGTGCGCAGCGGCTTGGGACGCAGCAGCCGGATGCCCTCGCGCAGATGGGCCGGCAGCACGGTGGGCAGGTAGTCCATGCCGCCGACCGCCAGCACTACGGCGTCGGCTCTCGGCAGCAGCACCGAGTACAGATGCGGATCGCGGGTGAGGGCGAACCAGGCGTCCCGGGCGGTCCAGCCGCGCCGGCCGAAGATGGTGGCCCGGCAGACCTGACCCGGACTGCTCAGCGCGCTGGCCAGCACGTTCGGCCACAGCTTCGGCTCGGTGGTCAGCTCGCCCAGCCCGGGGCCGTGGAAGGCCAGCGAGTCGCTGAGCACCAGGAGATTCCAACCGTCCTGGCGGCTCGAGCGGCCGACGCCGCCGAGAGAGCTCTCGCGGCGGGGGCGGCCCGCGCGGGCCGGGTGGTCGGCTGCCGGCTCAGGCATCCGCGTCGGAGTGGTCGCCGTCCGGTGCCAGCAGCGGAATGACCGGCCCGGGCGGCCCGGCGTTGTGCGCGCGCAGAATCCAGCCGTCGCCGCTGTCGCGCAGCTCGGTCCAGTGGCAGTTGGCCAGCGGCCCCAGGATCGACGGGGTCTGGGGCAGCCCGAGCAGCGCCGCGGTCAGGCACATCGAGGTGGCGCCGTGGCTGACCAGCACCGTCAGCTCGGCCTCGGGGAGCTCGCCGAGAGCCTTCAGTGCCCGGGTGGCGACCTCCTGCCGGCTCTCGCCACCCCGGCGAGTGACGTCGCGGCCGGCCAGCCAGTCGGCGAACTCCTCGGGAAAGCGCGCCTGCACCTCGTCCCTGGTCAGCCCCTGCCAGTGTCCCAGGTGCCGCTCCCGCAATCGGGTGTCGTGAACCAACTGCTGGCCGGTCAGCGCGACGATCTTCTGGGCGGTCTGGTCGGCCCGGCGCAGGACCGAGCACACCACCCGGTCCGGGTGCACCGCCGCCACCAGGGCGGCGACCTCCAGGGCCTGGGCCTGGCCCACCTCGTCCAGCGGCGGGTCCTCCTGGCCCTGGTAGCGGCGCTCGGCGTTCC
Source organism: Pseudonocardiales bacterium (assembly GCA_030840415.1). Lineage (GTDB taxonomy): Bacteria > Actinomycetota > Actinomycetes > Mycobacteriales > Jatrophihabitantaceae > Jatrophihabitans_A. The sequence goes on from JAVEEO010000015.1 coordinate 3,525, forward strand.
AGGCGGTCCGGCCGTGCCTGAGCAGAACCAGCCGGCGCAGCACTAGAACTGGTCCGGCTGGCCGGCTCCGGCGGCGTGCGGAGTGGCGGCAGCCTTCGGTGAGCCGTCGTCGAACTCGATCTGCGGGCAGTCCTTCCAGAGCCGCTCCAGGGAGTAGAAGACCCGCTCCTCGGCGTGCTGGACGTGCACCACGATCTCGGCATAGTCCAGCAGCACCCACCGGCCGTCCCGCTTGCCCTCGCGGCGCAGCGGCTTGCTGCCGGCCAGGCGCAGCTTGTCCTCCACCTCGTCGACGATCGCCTCGACCTGCCGCTCATTGCTGCCGGTGACGATCACGAACACGTCGGTGATGGCCAGCCGATCGCTGACGTCGATCAGGACGATGTCCGTGGCGAGTTTGTCGGAGGCGGCCTGTCCGGCGATCCGGGCGAGCTCGATGGCGGTGTCGGTGGCAGTCATGATGGTCCAGAATACCGGGCTTTCGCGACCGTTCCGGCCGGGCGAGCACAGGCCCGCGGCGGCCGGCTCACTCGACGAGCCGGATCACCCCGTAGTCATAGCCCTTTCGTCGGTAGACGACACTCGGGCAGCCACCGTCGGAATCGGCGAACAGGTAGAAGTCGTGGCCCACCAGTTCCATCTCGAACAGTGCCTGGTCGATCGTCATCGGCTTGGCCGGATGCTCCTTGACCCGCACCACCTGGCCGGGACCGTCGGCCAGCTCGCCGTCCGCGGCCGGCTCCTCGTCGGATGGGGAGACAAACGCCTCGGGCTCGATCAATGCACCGGTGGCGGCGGCGACGGAGGTGGGGGTGTGCCGCCCGTGGTGCACCCGGCGACGGTCGGCCGCCTGCCGGAACTTACGTGCCAGTCGCTCGACGGCGAGGTCGAGTGCCTTGTAGAAGTCGGCTGCGCAAGCCTCGACCCGCACCACCGGGCCGCGCACCCGGCAGGTGATCTCGACCCGCTGGCAGATCTCGGATTGCCTGGGATTCTTCTCGTGGAGGAGTTCGACGTCAGTCCGGATTATCCGATGGTCGTAACGCTCGACCTTGGCCAGTTTCTCCGCAACGTGCTGTCGGTAATGGTCGGGCACCTCGACGTTGCGGCCCCTCACGACAATATCCACGCGACCTCCTGGCTGCTGGAGACGTCGCGAGCAGGACCTGCCGGACAGGCCCTCCCCCCAGCTGGCCCGCCCGAGCCTGGCTCGCTGGCGCCTATTTCGGTAGGTCATATGAACGTAGTCCTTCACCGGGAATCTGCCCAGTCGGAACGTGCCTCGAGTGCCCCGTCGAGGGCCTGCGACGGTGCTCGGTCCGGCGCAGCCTGGTGGTGGCGATCACCGCCGCACCGGCCACCTGCCAGCCGGCCGCCCGCAGCGCCCGGGCCGCCTCGGCCAGGGTCGCGCCGGTGGTCACGATGTCGTCGACGATCAGCACCGGCCGGTCGGCGGCGGCCGGCGCCGCCAGCATCCGGTGTGCGAGGTTGGCCGCCCGCTCGGCCGCCGACAACCCGGCCGAGTCCCGGCCCCGGCCGGCCAGCCGCAGCGCCGACAGCACCTGCAGGCCGTGCTGGGGAGCGGCCTCGGCGGCCAGCCGCCGCAGGTGGTCACCGCCCCGCTGCCGGGCCGCCGCCCGGCTGGACGGCACCGGCACCAGCAGCGGCGGCTCGCCCAGCTGCTGACGGCTGACGTCGACGGCATCGCAGAGGTAACCGGCCAGCGGCCCGGCCAACCCGCGCTGGCCCCGCTCCTTGAAGGCCAGCAGCGCGCTGCGCAACCCGCCGCCGTACTCGCCGGCCGCGAACACCGGCAGCCGGGCCGCGACGGAGGCCTGCGCGACCCGCTCGGGCCGAGATGCCGGCCGGCAGCCCGGGCACCACAGCGGGCCCGGGTGGCCGCAGCACACGCAGCTGACCGGCAACGCGAGATCCAACAAGTCGGGCAATACCCTCATAGCGACTAGCCTGCCGGAAGGTCCGCCCGTACGCCCGCCGTTGCCGTGCCCTGTGGAAAACCGAGCGCGGAACGCCGGGGTGGTGGACAACTAGGGCGCGTACACCGGGTTGGTTCCCGCGGTCGGGGTGTTGCCCGGGAACGACGTCCAGGAGGTGCCCTGCTGCGTCCAGATCGAGTCGCTGGCCGAGACCAGCGGGGACTGCTGCGGCGCCGCGGCGATCGAGGTCGGCGGGCCCGGCAGGCCGAAGTTGTTCAGCGCGCCGAGTGCGGAACCGTCCGACATCACCTGCCAGACCCGAGTCTCGTCGTTCGGGGCCCCGGCCACCAGCAGCAGCTTGGTGGCATCGGCCCAGGCCAGGTCGCTGACCACCAGCCGGGCCGGGGTGAGCGGCTCGAACGAATCGATCCGGACGTCGCTGGAGGAGGTCACCAGCGAGCCGATCCAGGCCGTCAGCGCTCCGTCGGCGCCCCGCAGCACGGCCGCCAGCCGCACCCCGTCCGAGCTGAACCGCAGCGCCAGCACCTGGCCGGGCGGCAACCCCCCGACCGGCGAGGTGATCGAGACCTGCTTGACGCTGCCGTCCGGGTCGATCCGGTAGATCGAGCCCTTGGTGCCGACCCCGATCCAGGCGTCCTGGGCGTGCGGGCGCCACTCCGGCCGGCTCAGCACGCCGGCCGGCAGCGCCACCCTGGAGAGCTTGCCGGGCGAGCCGAGCTCGAAACGATTTCCGGCGACCGCGGCGACCTGCAACTCGCCGCCCGAGCCGCGGCGCAGCGCCACCGAGGTCAGGCCTCGGCCCGCCAGGCCGGTGACCGGCTGATTGTCGATGCCGTCGATCACCGCGCCGTCGCGAAGGAAGTACGGCTGGACGCCCGGTGCCACGCTGTCCGGGCCGGCCGCGGAGAAGTCGACGGCCGTGAAGGTGGCTCCCCGGGCGGCCGGGATGACGACCGGCCGGCCGGAATCGGTCAGCCTGAGCTGGGCGCCGGGCACGAACCGGATCTGGGCCAGCGTGTAGGCCAACTGCGCGGCCAGCCGGTCGCGCCCGTCGCCGTCCAACTGGCCGGTGCCGGGCATCTCGACCACGATCGGATCGCTGTCCACCACGGTGGGCCGGCCCACCTGGTCGGGAACCTCGTTGATCACCGACTGGGCCAGTTCCGGACGCGGCCCGGCCAGCAGCGCGGCCAGCAGCCAGGTACCCAGGGCCTGCCCGTTCAGCGCCGAGTAGCGCAGATCGGGCACCAGCAAGCGCTCGGACAGGTCGTAGAAGTACAGCTTGCGGGCCTGGTAGGTCCGCACGAACGCCGACTGGTTGATCAGCACCCCGGGCTGCAGTTGGTCGATCCGCCACTGCCCGTCGACCTCGGTCAGGTCGTAGGTGAAGGTCTCCTGGTCACCGACGCCGGTGCCCTTCAGCGACGGGCTGAACACCCCGCTGGCGTCGAGCTGCCCCACCCGGCGCCCCTTGACCTCGAGGGTGGCGCCGCTGCCGGTGACCGTCCACACCCCGACGGTCCACTCGTCGACCACCGTCACGGTGGCGTCCTGCCACTTGCGGGCCGCCGCGTTGGTCAGGAACTGCCTGGCCTGCGAGTGCCCGGCATCGGCAGCAACCCCCGCCGAGAGGAAACCGCTGACGATGCTGCGCGGATCGGCGCCGGGCTTCGGGCTGATGTTCGCCTGGGACACCCCCGGCCCGGCCCGGTCGACGGTGCGCACCACCAGCGGCGCGGAATCCGACGGCACCCCGGTGCAGCCGGCCAGCGGGACCAGCACGGCCAGCAGCAGGCCGAACCATCTCCTCGGGGACGGGACGCGCGGCCTCATGCCAGCACCTCGGGCGGCTCCAGCGGCAGCGGCGAGCTGTCCAGCGCGCCGCCGGCCACCCGGGGCAGCGTCATCCGGAACACCGCGCCGCGGCCCCGGGCGCCCCAGGCCTGCAGCCAGCCATGGTGCAGCCGGACGTCCTCCAGGCTGATCGCCAGCCCCAGCCCGGTGCCACCGGTCAGCCGGCTGCGCGAGGGGTCACCGCGCCAGAACCGGTTGAACACCAGGGCCGCCTCGCCCGGGCGCAGGCCGACGCCCTCGTCGCGCACGGTCACCGCCACCGAGACCTCGTCGGCGCCGACCCGGACGGCCACCGGCCGGCCCTCAGCGTGGTCCAGGGCGTTGCCGAGCAGGTTGCGCAACACCCGCTCGATCCGGCGGGCGTCCACCTCGGCCACCACCGGCTCGTCCCCGAGGTCGGCCCGCAACTCCACGCCGTGCCGGCCGGCCAGCGGCTGGGCCGCGACCACCGCCCGCTCCACGATGCCGCGGATGTCGACCTGCTCGGTCTCCAGGTGGGCCGCGCCGGCGTCGTAGCGCGAGATCTCCAGCAGGTCGGCCAGCAGGCTCTCGAAGCGGTCCAGCTCGTTGGTGAGCAGTTCCACCGAGCGGGCCAACTCGGGCGCGAAGTCGTCCCGGCTGCCGTAAAGCAGCTCGGCGGCCATTCGGATGGTGGTCAGCGGCGTCCGCAGCTCGTGCGAGACGTCGGAGGTGAACCGCTGCTGCACCCTGGAGAGGTTCTCCAGCCGCTGGATCTGCTGTTGCAGGCTGTTGGCCATGTCGTTGAACGACTCGCCCAGCAGCGCGATGTCGTCGGCGCCGGAGACCTTGATCCGCTCCGACAGCGCGCCGCCGGCCAGCCGTCCGGCGGTCTGGGCGGCCACCCGGACCGGACGCACCACCTGGCGGGTGACCAGGGCTGCGATCGCGGCCACCAGCAGCACCAGCGCCAGGCCGGCGATCAGCACGGTCCGCTGCACCAGCCCCAGGGTCTTCTGCTCGGCGGTCAGCGGCAACAGGTAGTACAGCTCGAAGGCGCCGGCCTGGGTGTTCAGCGGCTGGCCGACGATCAGGCCGCGCACCTCACCGGGCTGACTGGGGGTGCGGACCGGGGCGTACTGCACGGCGACCACACCCCGGTCGACCTGGCGGCGCAGCTCGTCCGGGATCGGCTGGCCGACCGGCAGCTGACGGTTCACCGTCTGATCGGCCGCGCGGACCACCTTGGTGAACAGGTCCCCGCCGCCCAGCGTGGCGGTCGAGCGGGCCGGGTCGGCGGTGATCTGGTCGACCGCCTGCCGGATGCCGTTGAGGTCGCCGGGGGTGAGGCCCTCGAACTCCGCGAGCGCGGCGTCCAGGCCCAGCGAGGCCTGGCTGATCGAGGCGTCGCGCTTGGCCTTGAGGACGCCCTTGCCGATCTGGTCGACCAGGAACACCCCGATCAACAGCACGATCAGGCCGGTGACCAGGGTGGTGGTGGTTGCCACCCGCAGCTGCAGCGAGCGCCGCCAGCCGGCCGACAGCCGGGCCAGCCCCGGGCTCGACCGGTGGTTTAGCCAGTCGACGGCGCCCTGCAGGCGCTGGTGCAGCCGGGCCGACAGGGTGTCCGGGCGCGGGGCCCAGCGGCGTGCGGCAGGGTTCACGGCGGCCCGGCTTTGTAGCCGACGCCACGGACGGTCAACACCACCTCCGGGCGCTCCGGATCGCGCTCGACCTTGGACCGCAGCCGCTGCACGTGCACGTTCACCAAGCGGGTGTCAGCGGCGTGGCGGTAGCCCCAGACCTGCTCCAGCAGCACCTCGCGGGTGAACACCTGCCGGGGCTTGCGGGCCAGCGCGACCAGCAGGTCGAACTCCAGCGGGGTCAGCGAGATCTGCTCGCCGTCGCGGACCACCTGGTGCGCCTGGACGTCGATGCTGACCGGGGATTCCGGCGGTCCGATCTGCAGCGTCTCACCGCCGGCCTCGTCGTAGCGGCGCAGCCGGGCCCGCATCCGGGCGGTGAGCTCCTTGGGCTTGAACGGCTTGACCACGTAATCGTCGGCGCCCGATTCCAGCCCCAGCACGATGTCGACGGTGTCGGTCTTGGCGGTCAGCATGATGATCGGGGTGCCGGACTCGGCCCGGATGGCGCGGCAGACGTCAATACCGCTCATCCCGGGCAGCATCAGGTCCAGCAGCACGACATCGGGCTTGACGTCGCGGAAGGCGGCCAGGGCACGGGAGCCGTCGGGCACGAATGCCGGCTCGAAACCCTCCGAGCGCAGCATGATCCCGAGCATCTCGGCGAGGGAGGAGTCGTCGTCGACCACCAGAACGCGAGGCTTCATGATCCCATCGTGGCACCTTCGGTGCTCAATCGTTGGCAGGACGCCACACAGCAAGAGTCCCGGTCAGTCTAGGGACGGCAGGTTGGTGCTCGCCACGTACGCCGGACCGGTGCCCGAGACGGTGCAGGCCCGATCCCCCGGCGCGATGTAGACCGACTCCCAGCGCCGCAGCGTCCGGTCCTGTGGGCCGCACCGCACCCGCACCGGGCCGTCGCCGCTGAGCAGCAGGTGCGGGCCGCCGGCTGGCAGCAGCCGCACGGCTCCGGCGGTGAGCTCCAGCACCGACAACCGGAAGTCCGGCACCGGCACCTCGAACACCAGTTGGCCCTCGCCCGCTCGGACCGGTTGCCACCGGGGGTCGGCCACGCTGGTGAAATCGGCCACCCGCAGCAGCTCGGGGATGTCGATGTGCTTGGGGGTCAGCCCGCAGCGCAGCACGTTGTCGCTGTTGGCCAGGATCTCGATGCACATCCCGCGCAGGTAGGCGTGCACGTTGCCCGCGCCCAGGTAGATCGCCTCGCCCGGCATCAGCCGGACGTAGTTGAGCAGCAGCGCCAGCACCGCGCCGATGTCACCGGGAAAGTCCTCGGCGGCCAGCACCGAGGCGCGCGCGGCGTCCGCCCACCGCCCGCCCCGTCCGGCCAGCCGCCGGCAGCCGGTCACCACCTCGGCGACCAGCCGCTCGCGGGTCTCGCCGGCCAGGCTGAGCAGGGTGGTGAAGGTGGCCCGCAGGCCGTCCTGGCCGGCCAGCATCGGCAGGTAGCCGTCCAACGCCGGCACCGCCAGCGCCCCGAGCAGCTCGCAGGTGTCCGGCACCGGGCGGAACCCGCAGAACGCCTCGAACTCGGTCAGCGCGTAGGCCAGTTCGGGCTTGTGGTTGGGGTCGCAGTAGTTGCGCTCGGCGCTGCGGCGGGGGATGCCGGCGGCCTCCTCGGCCGCGTAGCCCGCCTCGGCCTGCGCCCGGCTGGGATGGACCTGCAGTGACAGCGCCCGGTCGGCGGCGAGCACCTTCATCAGGAACGGCAGCCGGGGGCCGAACTCGGCCAGGTTCGCCTCGCCCAGCCAGCGCCGCGGCTCGGCGGCGATCAGCTCGTCCAGCGCCGGCCGGTCGGGGTGGTCGGCCCAGCGGGACGGCTCGTCCGGGTGCGCGCCCATCCACAGCTCGGCCGCCGGCCGGCCGGTCGGCTCACGGCCCAGCAGCTCCGGGATCGCCCGCACCGACCCCCAGGCGTACTCACGGATCGCGTTGTGCAGCCTCAGTACCCGCGGCTGCTGATCGTGCGCCTCGTCCAGGGTCATCCGGCCCCGCCCGCGGCAGGTTCGGCTCCCTCGGTGGCAGGCCGGGCATCGGTGCCGGGCCGGGCGGCGGCCGGGACGCCGTCGGCGAGTTCGGGCCGGTAGATGTCGGGTTCGAGGTAGATCACCCGGGCGGCCGGTTCGACCGCCCGGATCC
>JAVEEO010000021.1 GCA_030840415.1 Pseudonocardiales bacterium
AGGCCCTCCGGGCCAGGCTCGGTGCTCCGAGTGCATGGCACCCGGCCGGCGAGGAGCCGGTGCCACGCGCCGGCCGGCGACCTTGCCTGCCATGCCTGGAAGCCGCCGGCCAGGGTCGTCTGCTCGATCATCACTAGGCCCTGGCCGTCTGCCGCGTAATCGCCGACCGAGATACCGAGCGGATTGCCAGCGGGGAGCAGCGAGCCGGCCGCCGCCGCAGCCGGCGACCACCCGTCGCCGGTCCAGTACTGGTAGGTGAACGGATTGCCCCAGTACGCCGGCGCGGCGACGGTTCGGGCCAGGAACACCTGGCCGGCGCCGCATCCGGCCGACGGCGGCGCGGCGTGGCAGAAGCCGAACAGGTAGAGGTAGCCGTCCGCGCCCACAACCGGAGAGCCGAGCAACTGCTGCTGCGGCAGTGGCATCCCGAAGCCGGTGCTGAACACCAGCGTGACCGGGCCGAGGAGGTTGCGCGCCGGGTAGTACTCGGCCAGCCCGAAGCCCTCCGGGGTCGGCGCGTCCCCGGACCCGGTGACGCAGTAGTCGTCGTAAGCGATGAGCAGGCTGCCGGCGGTGGCGGCCGACGGTGCGCCGGTGACTCCGGAGATCCACGCGGCCGGATAGGAGCCTGGGCCTGAGCACGGCAGCATGCTGCCTGGTAGCTGAAGGCCATCCGGCACGGGCAGGAACGGCTGCGGCGCGGCGGCGGGCGACAACGCCAGGCGAGCCGGCGGGGTCGGCACCTCACTCAGCCATCCGGGCGCCCGGCCCGCCTGGTACGGTCCTTCGGCCGCCGTGTCCGTGCCGAGGACCAGGCCCTCGATCTTCCGGCCGCCGACGCTGGTGACCACGGTGTCGCAGAACAGCCAGATGCTCCAGCCAGGCTTGCCCGGCAGCGGGCTGCTGTAGCCGCAATCTCGGCCGACCGCGTTGCCGGTGCTCCGTTCGTAGCTCGACTGCACCAGCCACGGCGCCGGACGCGGGGCTGGTGCCGCGCAGGCCGCGAGCATGCTGAGGCAGCCGGTGGCGATGGCGCAGCCCGCCAGCGCCCGCCGCCACAGGCGGCCGCGCTGGCAGGGCGATAGCACGAGGGCCGACCCGGTCAGCCGGAGCCGTAGTTGAACAGCACCCGTGCAGGTGCCTGCCTGACCATGGTCTCGTCGTGGACCATGACCACCGCGCAGCCGGTGGCGATGAGGATGCCGATCAGCACGGCAACCACGGTACGCATGTCTACGGTCCTTCCTCGGGCAGGCCGCGCAGCGCCGCGGCGCCGAACATCGGCTCGAACGCGGCCGCATAGTCAGGTCCCCGGCGCAGATGCTGGCCGCCGTCGACGTTGAAAATCTCCCCGGTGATCCAGGCCGACTCCGGCCCCGCCAGGAACCGGGCCGCCTCGGCGACATCGGCTGGGGTGCCCACGCGGGCCAGCGGTATGCAGGCCAGGTAGTCGTCGAGGACGGGACCGGGGTCGGCGATGCCCGCGACCAGCTCGGATTCCACGATCCCCGGCCGGATGCCGTTAACCCTGATACCGATCCCGCCCAACTCGTCCGCGGCCAGCGCCACCATGTGATCGACCGCGGCGTTAGCCGGGCCGTAGGCGCCGAACCAGCGGTGGACCTGGGTGGCGGCGATCGAGGAGATGGCCACGAACGACCCGCCCCCCACGCGCGCCATCTCCCGCGCGGCATATTTGAGCGTCAGCATAGCCCCGGTCGCGTTAAGGTCGAGCGTGGCCCGCCAGCCGGCGGTATTGAGCCGGGCGATGGGGCCGATCGAGGCGGAGCCTCGCGCGCCGGCGATGACGATCCGCAGCGGACCGCTGGCGGCGGCGGTCGCGAAGGCGTCGGCGACCTGGTCCTCCTCGGTGACGTCGGCGACGACGTAACGCATTCCATAGACGTCGGCGCTTTCCTTGAGGAGCCGCTCAGCGGTCCCGCAGATGGTCACCACGGCGCCGTCTGCGGCCAGCCGCTGGCCACAGGCCAGCCCGAGCGCGCTCTCGCCGCCGGTGACCAGGGCAGACGTCCCGGCGAGAGATCCACCTTCGTTGCCTGATGCCATAATCTGCTCACCTCGCTGCAAGCGTGCCTCATAGGTACGCGAATGGTTCCGTTTATCGTCATGGGCCCGGGTTAACTGGCGCCCGCGGGGCGGCAGGCGAGGCAGGACCGCGGCGGTCGCGGCGTCGTGCCACGCAGCGGCCCCGAGGACGGCCCGCAGCAGCTCGGGCATCAGCGACTCGAGCTGCTCGCGAGTCGGCTGACCCTGGCGCAGCCAACCGCCGGCCATCGTCTCCACCATCGCGATCCACCCGCGAACCACGGACTGCAGCACCGGGGAGTCACCGGGCGGGTCAAGGCTGCTCATCACCAGCCGCAGCACACGGTCGCCGATCTCATCCAGCACCCGGCGGTTCTCCAGGCCGGTCATCGAGCCGTGGCGGTACAGGGCGGTGAGCCCGATCGGGTTGGCCTGGATGTGATCGAAGAACGCGGACAGGCCAGCGGTCAGCCAGTTGTCCGGGTCGTCCATCCCGGCCTTGCCGACGGCCGCCACGACATCATCGCCTGTCTGCCGCAGCGCGCTGATGAACACCCCCGCCTTGCCGCCGTAATAGTGGTACACCAGCGGCCGGGACATCCCGGCCTCGGCCGCGATGTCGTCGACGGACACCTCGTCATAGGGGTGGGTGTTGTACAGCTTCAGGGCCGAGTTGATCAGCGCCTGGCGCCGGTCGTCGGGCGGGAGCCGGCGGCGGGCCGGGCGAACTGCGGGTTCGGTGTTCTTGGCTGGGCTCACCGCCTCACGGTAAATCATCTGCGCCGGGCCTGGACGAGCAGGATGCTGGCCATCGACGGCCAGCCGGACAGCGCGCCATCAAGCGGGCGCAGCAGCCGGGGCACGTCGTGGTAGGGCGCGCCCAGGACGCGCTCGCAGCAAAAGCCGCGAGCGGCGAGGAACTCCACCAGCGCCCGCCGGGTGAACAGGCGCAGGTGCCCGACGACTTCATGACCGGGCCTGCCGTAGATGCCGCGCAGGCTCACCTCGGAGAACACTGGCTGGATGCCCAGGCCGACCAGGCCCCGGTTAAACCACGCGGCCAGATTCGGCGTGGACAGCAGCAAGACTCCCCCGGGACGCAGGACACGGCGGACCTCGTCGATGGCCGCGTCGGTATCGACGAGGTGCTCGATCAGCTCGCTCATGATCACGACGTCGGCGCAGCCGTC
>JAVEEO010000041.1 GCA_030840415.1 Pseudonocardiales bacterium
TCCTTCAGGCTGGTCCGCTTGGCCAGGCCCGGGATCTTGATGTCCTTCTGCAGCCCCTGCCCGGTGAGTTCCACCGACAGCGGCAGCAGCTTCTGATCGGCCAGGGAGTTGGCGGCGGCCTGCGCCGAGGCCGACTCGATCTTGCCCTTCATCAGCACGCCGGCCCGGTCCAGGGCCTCGTAGGCGAATTCCTTGGTGGCCATCGCGATCAGAGCCTCGCCAGCCGCTTGAACTCGTTCGGATCGTGCGCCAGCTCCATCGCGGTCGCCTTGCTGATCAGCTGCTCGCTGTAGCGCTGGGCCAGGTGCTGGTCGAAGCTGAGCATCCCGGCATCGGCCGAGGACTGCAGGAACGACGGGATCTGGTGCACCTTGCCCTCGCGGATCAGGTTCCGGATCGCGGCGGAGGCGACCATGATCTCGCAGATGATCGAGCGGCCCATGCCGTCCTTGCGTGGTGCCAGCGCCTGGGTGACCACGCCCTGCAGGCAGTTGGCCAGCTGGGCGCGGATCTGGGTCTGCTGGTGCGGCGGGTAGATGTCGATCATCCGGTCCACGGTCTGGGCGGCGGACTGGGTGTGCAGGGTGGCCAGCACCAGGTGACCGGTCTCGGCCGCGGTCACCGCCACCGACGTGGTCTCCAGGTCGCGGAGCTCGCCGACCAGGATGATGTCGGGGTCCTGGCGCAGCACGTGCTTGAGGGCGATGGCGAAGTCGGAGGTGTCCGAACCGACCTCGCGCTGGTTGACCACGCTGCGCGAGTGCGAGTGCAGGTACTCGATCGGGTCCTCGATGGTGACGATGTGGGCCGAGCGGGTCTGGTTGGCCACGTCCAGCAGCGCCGCCAGGGTGGTGGACTTGCCCGAACCGGTCGGACCGGTCACCAGCACCAGGCCGCGGGTCAGGTGGGCGAAGCTCTCCACCGAGCGGGGCAGGCCCAGCTCCTCCAGGCTGCGGATCTTGTGCGGGATGGCCCGGAACGCCGCGCCCACCGCGCCGCGCTGGCGGTAGACGTTGACCCGGAACCGGCTGACGCCGGGGATCGCGTATGCGGTGTCGAGCTCCTGGGTCTTGTCGAAGCGGTCCCACAGGCTCTCGCTCAGGATCGAGCGGACCAGGGTCTCGGTGTCGACCGGGGCCAGCCGGTTGCGGCCGGCCAGCGGTTCCAGGTGGCCGTTGACCCGCATGCAGGGTGCCACGCCCGCGGTGATGTGCAGGTCGGAGCCGCCCAGCTCCACCAGCAGGGTGAGCAGCTCGTCGAGCTCCTGCTTGGCCTCGTGCATGGCGAACGGCGCCTCGAGCGCTATCAGCGGATTCATCTCGATCCCTCGGTCGTGGTGTAGTCAGTCCTGCGATCGGCGGCGGTCATACGGTGACCCGCAGCATTTCTTCCAGGGTGGTGAGCCCGTCCAGGGCCTTGCGCAGGCCGTCGTCGCGCAGCGTCACCATGCCCTCGGCGATGGCGACCTTCTTGATCTCGCTGGCCGAGGCGTGCTCGACCGCCATCCGCTCGATCTGCTCGGACACCGGCATCACCTCGTTGAGCGCCAGCCGGCCGCGGTAGCCGGTCTGGGAGCAGGAGCGGCACCCGACGGCCTGCCACAGGCTGCCCGGCTCGCCGAACTCCTCGAAGTTCCACTGCACGGCGGCCAGTTCCTTCTGGGTCGGCTCGTAGCGCTGCTTGCACCACTCGCACAGCCGGCGGGACAACCGCTGGGCCAGCACCGCGTCCAGCGACGAGCCGACCAGGAAGGGCTCGATGCCCATCTCGACCAGCCGGGGCACGGCGCTGGGGGCGTCGTTGGTGTGCAGGGTCGACAACACCAGGTGGCCGGTGAGGGCCGCCTCGACGGCCAGCTGGGCGGTGGCCCGGTCCCGGATCTCACCGATCAGCACCACGTCGGGGTCCGAGCGCAGGATGGCCGGCAGCACCGCCGCGAAAGTCAGGCCGGCCTTCGGGTTCACCTGCACCTGGTTGATGCCGTCCATCCGGTACTCGACCGGGTCCTCGACGGTGATCACGTTCACCTCGGGACGGGCGATCTCGCCCAGGGTGGCGTACAGCGTGGTGGACTTGCCCGAGCCGGTCGGCCCGGTGACCAGCACCATGCCGTGCGGCTTGCGGAAGCTCTCGGAGAACCGGCCGTAGTTGTAGTCGGTGAAGCCGAGCTTGCGCAGCTCCAGGTCGATGCCGCCGGTGTCGAGCACCCGCAGCACCACCTTCTCACCCCACACCGTGGGCAGCGTGGCCGAGCGCAGGTCGACGCTGCGGCCGCCCAGGTCCCGGGTGATCCGGCCGTTCTGCGGAACCCGGCGCTCGGTGATGTCCAGGCCGGACAGGATCTTCAGCCGCGAGATCAGCGCGCCCTGGATGCCGCGCGGCACCGCGTCGACCTCGTGCAGCACGCCGTCGATCCGCAGCCGGATCTTGAGGTCGAACTCGCTCGGCTCCAGGTGGATGTCCGAGGCCCGCGAGCTGATCGCCCGCTCCAGCAGCGAGTTGACGTAGCGCACCACCGGGGCGTCCTCGTTGACCGAGTTCAGCCCGTCCGAGTCGCCGGACCCCTCCTCGGCCTCGGCCTGCGCCGCCGCCTCGTCCAGGTCGGTGCTCTCGCGGGTGTAGCGGTCCAGCAGCCGGCTGAGGTCTTCCTTGGTCACCACCATCGGACGGACCATCAGGCCGGTGGCGGCCCGGATGTCGTCCAGGGCGAGCACGTCGCCGGGATCTCCGACGGCCACCGTGATCGAGGTGTCGCTGACCGCGATCGGGAACATGTTGTGCCGGCGGGCCAGCGTCAGCGGGATCCGAGCCATCGCCTGCGGGTCGACCGGGAACGCCGACAGCTCGACGGCCTCGACGCCGTAGGCATCGGCGGTGGCCAGCGCCAGTTGCATGTCGGTGACGATCTGGTCGTCGACCAGCACCGAGCGCAGCGGCCGGCCACTGACCTTGGCGGTCTCGATGGCCCGGTCCAGCACGCCGTCGTCCAGGCCACGCCCGCGCAGCGCGGTCACGATGGTTCGCAGTGCGGGATCCATGGCTCCTCCGGAAAAGGGTGGCGGACCTACCGCCCCCGAGGACCGGGGGGATTTATCACCGGGTGCGGTAGGACCACCTGGCTTCCCTATCGGGGAATCGGCGGCGGATCTGAGGGCTGGGGCGGAATCTGGGCTTACCCGGAGTTCACAGCTCAGCGGAAGTCGCGCGAGCTGGCGCGCAGGCCCAGCGGCAGCCGCTCGATCCGCTCGGCGATTACGTTGAGCACGCCGTCGGCACGCTCCAGCATGCCGCGGACCAGCAGGCCGCCGGAGCTCACCGCGACCCGGTGGTAGCGCTGCCAGACCACCGGATCGCAGATCACGTTGACCATGCCGAACTCGTCCTCGAGGTTGACGAAGATGACGCCGCGAGCGGTGGCCGGCCGCTGCCGGTGGGTGACCACGCCGCCGACGGTGACCCGGGTCCGGTCCTCCAGGCCGCGCAGCCGGTTCGAGGCGATCACCCCGAGACAGTCCAGCCGGTCCCGGATCAGGGCGGTCGGGTAGCAGTCGCGGGTGATGCCGGTGGCCCACAGGTCGGCCATCAGCTGCTCCGGCTCGGTCATCGGCGGCAGCGGCGGAATCTGCTGCTCGCTCGGCGCGGCCAGCTCCAGCTGGCCGGGCCGGTAGTCGGCGGCGGCTCCGGCCACCCAGAGCGCCTCGCGGCGGCCGGTGCCCAGGGAGTCGAAAGCGCCGGCGGTGGCCAGGGCCTCCAGTTGGGTGGTGTTCAGCCCGACCCGGCGGGCCAGTTCGGTGAGGCTGGCGAAGCTGCCGTTCTCGCGCTCGGCGACGATCCGGCCGGCGAGCTCGTCGCCGATCGTCCGGACGCTGGACAGCCCCAGCCGGACCGCCGGCTGGTGCGGCCCGGGGCCGGTGTAGCCGGACTCCCCCGCATCAGTGTTGTCGTCGGCCGACTGCAGGCTGGCCGCCGCCAGCGAGGAGTTGACGTCCGGGCCGCGGACGGCCACCCCGTGCCGCTTGGCGTCCTGCACCAGCGTCTGGGGCGAGTAGAAGCCCATCGGCTGGGCGTTCAGCAGCGCCGCGCAGAACGCCGCGGGGTAGTACAGCTTCATCCAGGACGAGGCGTAGACCAGGAATGCGAAGCTGATCGAGTGGCTCTCGGCGAAGCCGAAGGCAGCGAAGGACTTGATCTTGGTGTAGATGTCGTCGGCGACCGCGCCGGTGATGCCGTTGGCCGCCATGCCCTCGTAGAGCCGGTCGCGCAGCCGGGCCATCTTCTCCTCGCTGCGCTTGGAGCCCATCGCCCGCCGGACCTGGTCGGCCTCCGCGGCGGTGCAGCCGGCCGCGTCGATGGCAAGCCGCATCAGCTGCTCCTGGAACAGCGGGATGCCGAGGGTGCGCTCCAGCGCCGGCTGCAGGATCGGGTGCGGGTAGGTGACCGGCTCCAGGCCGTTCTTGCGGCGCAGGTAGGGATGCACCGAGTCGCCCTGGATGGGGCCCGGCCGGATCAGCGCGATCTCGATGACCAGGTCGTAGAAGGTGCGCGGCTTGAGCCGGGGCAGCGTGGCCATCTGGGCCCGGGACTCGACCTGGAACACCCCGATGGTGTCGGCGGCGCACAGCATGTCGTAGACCCTGGGGTCCTCGGGCGGGATCTCGTGCAGGCCGTAGCGATGCCCGTGCCAGCTCTCGACGAAGTCGAAGCAGTACTTCAGGGCCGACAGCATTCCCAGCCCCAGCAGGTCGAACTTCACCAGGCCGGTGGCCGCGCAGTCGTCCTTGTCCCACTGCAGGACGGTCCGGCCGGCCATCCGTCCCCACTCGACCGGGCACACCTCGATCACCGGCCGGTCGCAGATCACCATGCCGCCGGAGTGGATGCCCAGGTGCCGCGGGGCATTCTGCAGCTGCTCGGCCAGCGCGAGCACCTGCTGGGGGATCGCGTCGGCCTGTTTCGCCGGGTCGTCCGTGCCGGCCCCGCCCGCCGGGTGGTCCGTGCCGGCCTGCCGCAGGCTCTGCTCGGGGTTGCCGCTCCAGTGGTAACCGTGGTCGATCTGCTTGCTCCAGGCATCCTGCTGGCCGGGGGCGTAGCCCAGCGCGCGGGCGATGTCGCGGACCGCCGAGCGCGGGCGGTAGGTGATGACGTTGGCGACCTGGGCGGCGTGCTGCCGGCCGTGCCGGGCGTAGACGTGCTGGATGACCTCCTCGCGCCGGTCGGACTCGATGTCGATGTCGATGTCGGGCGGGCCGTCCCGCTCGGGCGCCAGGAACCGCTCGAACAGCAGGTTGTGCCCGACCGAGTCGACGGCGGTGATGCCCAGGGCGAAGCAGACCGCGGAGTTGGCCGCCGAGCCGCGGCCCTGGCAGAGGATGCCCTGCTCGGCGCAGAACTGGGTCAGCTCCCAGACCACCAGGAAGTAGCCGGGGAAGCCGAGCTCGTCGATGATCGCCAGCTCGTGCTCGAGCTGCCGGTAGGCCCGGTCGGTGGCCGGCCCCGGCGGGCCGTACCGGGTACGGGCACCGGCATAGGTCAGCTGGCGCAGGTAGCCCATCTCGTCAGCGATGCCGTCCGGCACCGGGAACGGCGGCAGCTTCGGTGCCACCAGTCGGAGCGGAAAGGCCAGCTCGGTGCCGAGCCGGGCGGCGGCGCTGACCGCGTGCGGATAGCGCCGGAACCGGGCGGCGACCTCGGCGCCGGAGCGCAGGTGCTGGCCGGACCAGGCAGGCAGCCAACCGTCCAGGGCGTCCAGGCTGGTGCGGGCCCGGACCGCGGCCATCGCGGTGGCCAGCGGCCGGTTGCGCGGCGCGGCGTAGTGGGCGGCGGTGCTGGCCACCAGCTGCAACCGCTGCTCGCCGGCCAGTTCGGCCAGGGCGGCGTAGCGCTCGTCGGCCAGCGGTTCCAGGGCGTGGGTGAGTTCGACGGCGACGTTGTCGCGGCCGAACCGGCCGACCAGCTCGGCCAGCGCCTGCCGGGCCGGGTCGAGGGCGAAGCTGCCGTAGGAAACCTGGCTGCCTTCGTTACCTTCTAGTGCCTGCCGGACGCTGCCCTTGCGGCAGCCGGTGAGCACCAGCCAGTTGTCAGCGGCCAGTTCAGCTAATTCGTCTAAGTCGTAGACCGGCCGGCCCTTGGCGCCGTCGCGCAGGTTGGCCTGGCTGATCGCCCGGCACAGGCTGGCGTAGCCGGCCGGGTTGCGGGCCAGCACCAGCAGGTGGGTGCCGGGCGGGTCCGGGTTGCCGGTGCGGGCCGCGATCGCACGCTCGGACTTGGTGCTCGGCAGTTCGATGCCGGTGTTGAGTTCGGCCCCGAACACCGTCGGCAGGCCGAGCGCGTCGGCGGCCTCGGCGAACCGGGCGACGCCGTACATGCCGTCGTGGTCGGTCAGCGCCAGGGCCTGCAGGCCGAGCGCGACGGCCTCTTCGACCAGTTGCTCGGGGTCGCACGAGCCGTCCAGGAACGAGAACGAGGAGTGCGCGTGCAGTTCGGCGTAGGCGACGGTGTTGCCCGGCGCCGGGCCGCTGTCGGCGAGCGGGATGGCCGGTGCCTCATAGGCGGGCCGCTTGCGGCTCCAGGCGGGGGAGTCGCCGCCGTCCGGCTCGCGGTCGCTGCCGTGGCCGCGGCGCCGATGCAGCGGGGTGGGCTCGGTGCTGTCGTCTTCGCCGGTGTCCCCGGCGGTCGTGGCGTCCTTGGTGGCGTCCTTGGTTGGGTGACCCCCAGGCTCCGGCCGCCCGGACAGCCGCCGCTCCAGCTCGCGCCACGGCACCACCGGATTGCCGAAGCCCATAGACGAAGTGTACTGAACATACGTTCGATTAAGTTAGCCGATCACCCTCATATCGGCTGCGGACCTGGAACGCCTTCCACCTTTCCGTGACCGGCGGTCTAGCAGGGGTTGGGAATGATCTTGCGGAAGTCGTTGAACCGGGTGATGGTGCTGCCACCACCACCGAAGGCGAGGTAGGTCAGCGGCAGCGGCGAACCGTACTGAGCGTTGCGCCCGAAATCACGGGTGCTCCCGGGGATGTGGTTGCCGAACTGCCAGATACACCCATCCCTGTCCGTGTCCCTCTCCCTGTTCCGGTCCCTGGCCAGGTCCTCATCCCGGTCCCTGTCCCGGATATTCGTGGTGCTGAAGAACGGGTAGAACTGGGCCGGGGTGCCGCTGTCGGTTCGCGGTAGCAGGGTGCAGCCACTTCCGGTCGTCCGGTTGCAGGTTGGTTCGACAGCCGGCAGGTCGGCCTCGAAGGCAACCCGTTGGTAGCGCTGCTCGTACTCCCTGCCGGTGAGCGCGCTGGTGAACTGGAACGGCGTCGGGTGCAGCCGGGTGTTCCCGTCCGGCCAGACGGGTGTGTAGGAAACCCCGTCGAAGCCGGTGTTCGTCTCGGTACACCCCTGCACCTTGTACAGCAGTGCCTCAGACGCCGGGAAGCAGAAATCGTCGTCGGCGTCCGTCGGCTTCTGGTTGGCGCCGCTGCCTTCGGTATTGCCCGCCGGGCAGGTAACCGGGTTGCCGGAGCTGTCGAGCCCGAACGGCGTCGCCGGGACCTTGGCGCCGTTGCAGAACTGGAAGTGGCCGATCTCGTCGGAGAAGGCGACGTTGTAGCTGTGCGCGGCCCAGATCACCCGGGTCTGCTCGGAGGCGGTGCTGTACATCGGGTGGAAGGCGTAGGGGATCGCCTTGCAACTGGTGCCGGTCGGGTCGTATTGGATCTGGACGAACCCGTTGGCCGGGCTCGCCGTCATCGAGCCGGACTGGTGGGTGGACAGGTCATCGATCTGCGTCCGCACCCCGTTCGCGGTGTCGTGGATGCTCAGCTGCAACCGGTCGCCCGAGTTCATGAACAGGTCCTGCTTCGGGTCCGGGGTGAAGGTTGTCAGCGTGGAGTCGAGCGGGTTGGCCGGCGCCTGGGACTTGCCGCTCTTGGTGACGAACGCGAACTGGAAGGTTTCGATACCGACCTTCGCCGCGCAGGTCGGGTTCTGCAGGGTGCCCGCCACCGGGTCCTCCAGCAGGCTGAACACGTTCATCGCGGCACACCACTTGGTGGGGCTACAGGTGCTGGCCCCGACGGCAACGGCCCAGGTCGGCCACGGCACCCAACCCGGCGGATAGAACTGCAGCTCCAGGAAGGCGGTTCCCGGGTGATTCGGTGACACCGCGGGATCGACGATGTTGCTGTCGCTGTCCGGCGCGCAGGTAGACACCTGCTCCGGATAGGACTGGGTGTCGCACAGGGCCATCCCGAACCACAGCGCGCCGTGCAGTTCGAAGTTGTAGCTCTTGCCCGGGGCAGTCGGATGAGCCGGCGTCGGGTCGCGTGGCAGCGTTATCCCATACCGCACTCGGTTACCGGACCCAGGCCTGTTCGAGTAGAAACCCAACGACGGCTCGTCGTGCCCGACGTACTCGTCCTCGCCGTACACCCGCGCCGAATCGACGATGTCAGGGCATAATCTGCTGTATTCGCAGCTGATACTCAGATGCCGGCTGGCGGCCGGGGCCGATCGCGGCGCCGCGGGTTGGGACGCCGACGCCGGGCCCCACGCCGCGGCCAGGGCCACGGCGGCGACCGTCGCGGCAAGAAGCACGAGCAGACGATGTAGTGCTGATCGGTGACCGAGCATGAGACACGCCTTTGGCGAGGGCCGCCGGTCTCCCCGGGGCTCAGCATGGCTCGCGGCGACCGAGAGGGGCCACGCTGGCAGGTGTTACCGCATCCAGTCAGCGACCAGTGTGAGTACGGACTCGCGAGAGGTCAAGACGGCCCGGGCCGGAATTCACCCCGGCCCGTTTCTGCGCTCGGACGTCGGGGCACCGGATGTGGATCCGGCGGGAGGCAGACGTTCACGGGGCGCGCTGCGCACCACGTGGGTCAGCAGGCACGTCGACTACTGGCAGAATGGGGAGTCGTGGTGTCATCCTCGGCGGTAGTCGGCATGTTCCTGCTGGCGCTGGCACTGGTGCTGACGCCCGGGCCGAACATGATGTACCTGGTCTCGCGCAGCATCACCCAGGGCCGCCGGGCCGGGGTGACCTCGCTCGGCGGGGTGGCGGTCGGCTTCCTGGTCTACCTGACCGCGACCAACCTCGGGCTGTCGGCGATCTTCACCGCCGTGCCGCAGCTCTACCTGGGCTTGAGGATCGCCGGTGCCGGCTACCTCGGCTGGCTGGCCTTCCAGGCCCTGCGCCCGGGTGGCACGGCCGTCTTCGCGCCCGCCGCGATGGCACCGGACTCACCCCGGCGGCTGTTCACCATGGGCCTGATGACCAACCTGCTCAACCCCAAGATCGCGGTGCTGTACCTGTCGCTGATCCCGCAGTTCGAGCGTCCGAACGACGGCCACGTACTCGCCCAGGGTTTCATCCTGGGCGGCGTGCAGATCGTGGTGGCGCTGACCGGCAACCTGCTGATCCTGCTGGCCGCCGGCACCCTGGCCGCGTTCTTCGCCGCCCGGCCCGGCTGGCTGCGGGTGCAGCGCTACCTGATGGGCAGCGTGCTGGGCCTGCTGGCCCTCAAGATCGCCACTGATCGGGCCCGGCCGGTCACCGGCTGAGCGGCCCGGCGGGACCGGTCGGCTTCAGGTAGCGAGCTGGCGACCCAGGAAGGCCAGCACCTGCGGGTAGGCGTCCAGCTGGTTGGCCCGCTTGGCCAGGCCGTGGCCCTCGTCCGGATAGACCAGCAGTTGGCACTCGACGCCGTTGGCGCGCACCGCGGCCACCACCTGTTCGGCCTCCGACAGCGGCACCCGCGGGTCGTTGGCGCCGTGGATCACCAGCAGCGGAGCCCGGATCTCGGTGATCCGGGGCAGCGGGGACGCCGCCTGGAGCACCGCGAGGTCGGTGTCGAGGCGGCCGTATTCCCGTTCCCGGTAGGCCCGCCGGTAGGCCGAGGTGTTCTGCAGGAAGGTGACCAGCGAGGAGATGCCGACGATGTCGATGCCGGCCGCCCACAGCTCGGGGTAGAACGTCAGGCCGGCCAGCACCATGTACCCGCCGTAGGAGCCGCCGTACAGCGCCACCCGGCCGGGGTCGACGCCCACTGACGGCAGCCAGTCGCGCACCGCGACCAGGTCGGCCACCGAGTCCAGCCGCTTGTCCACGTCGTCCATCGACAGCCAGCGCCGGCCGTAGCCCGACGAGCCCCGGACGTTGGGCAGCACCACGGTGTGGCCGGCCAGCGTCAGCGCGGCGGCGACCGGGTTCCAGCCGCGCACCGACGCCGCCTCCGGGCCGCCGTGGACGATCAGCACCGCCGAACCGTCCGGCTCGGGCGGTGTCAGCAGCAGCACCGGAACCTGCTCGCCGTCCGGCGTCGGCACCCGCGCCGAACTGGGCAGCACCAGCCCCTCGGTGGCCGTGGCCGGGTTGCTGGTGGTGCGCCGCTCGGCCTGCTCGCCGCCGTGCCAGCTGAACACCTCCGGCGGTTGCGCCGGCGAGCAGAACGTCACGCCCAGCGCGCTGGAATCCGGTGCCCAGACCGGGACCGAGTTGTAGGTCAGCACGCCCGGCTGCGGAAACCGGACCGGCTGGCCCGCGCCGAGCCGGCCGTCGGCCCAGTCGTGGACGGTGAGCTCGTCGGCGCCGTCCCGGCTGCTCACCACCGCCAGCCGGTGGCCGTCCGGGGCCGGCCAGCCGAACACGTCGGTGCTGTCGCCGGCCAGCACCGTCGACCAGCGCCGGCCGGCCAGCTCGAACAGCCGCAGCGAGTCGAACTCCGCACCGGAGTCCGAGGACGCCAGCAGCCCGGTCGAATCCGGCAGCCAGCGGGCGTTCGACCAGTTGCCGGGGGTCTGCGCATCGGTGATCGGCTCGGCCCGGCCGGTGGCTGCCTCGACCAGCAACAGCTCCGAGGACGCCGGCAGCAGGGTCAGCCGGGACAGCACCACCCAGCGGGAGTCCGGCGACACCTGGGCATCGGAGAACCAGCCGCCGCCGTCCCACAGCACCTGCTCCGCGCCGGTGCTCAGGGTGCGCGAGATGACGTCGAAGTCCACCCCGTTGCGGCGGTTGGTGGCGTAGATCAGCCGGTCGGGCTGGACGTCGAGCAGGTTGTGGATGAACGCCGGGTCGTGCACCACTGGTTGCAACCGCACCGGCTTGGCGGCGTCGTCAGCTCCGTCCAGCCGCAGCAGCGACAACTGGGTGCGCTCGGTGCCGCCGGTGTCGGCCGCGACGATGACCACCCGCTCGCCCGGCAGGTAGCGGCCGGTGCACGGCTCGCCGAGGTCGGTCAGCTGCCGCCAGCCGCCGTCCGGTGATAGCTCGTAGAGCTGCGTGGAGCCGCTGTCGTCGTTGCCCACCAGCAGCCGCTGCTCGGAGTCGACGTCCAGCAGGGTGCTGCGGCGCAGTTCGAGCAGTTCGCTGAGCCGATCGCGCCGGCCGGTGGTGTTGTCCATGCCAGCATCGTCGCACCCGGCTGCTAGACATCAGGTATGACCATCCCCGCACCAGCACCGCCGGCGCCACTGGCACCGTCAGCGCCATCTGCGCCATCTGCGCCATCTGGGGCGTCGGCCCAGGACCGGGAGCAGTTGCGCGAGCAGGCCGCGGTCCAGCTGCGGGCGCTGGCCGGCCCCGCCGCCGAGCTGCGCGCCGACCAGTGGCGGGCGATCGAGGCGCTGGTGGCCGACCGACGGCGGGCCCTGGTAGTGCAGCGCACCGGCTGGGGCAAGTCGGCCGTCTACTTCGTCGCGACCGCCCTGCTGCGGGCCCGCGGCGCCGGCCCGACGGTGATCATCTCGCCGCTGCTGGCGTTGATGCGCAACCAGATCGCGGCCGCCGAGCGGGCCGGCATCCGGGCCGCGACCATCAATTCCACCAACCTGGAGGACTGGTCGGCGACCTATGCCGCGGTGCACCGCGGTGAGCTCGACGTGCTGCTGCTCTCGCCCGAGCGGCTGAACAATCCCGAGTTCCGCGAGCAGGTGCTGCCCAGCCTGGCGGCCACCTGCGGCCTGCTGGTGGTGGACGAGGCGCACTGCATCAGCGACTGGGGCCATGACTTTCGGCCGGACTTCCGGCGGCTGCGCACCCTGCTGCCGCAGCTGCCGGCGGGCACTCCGGTGCTGGCCACCACCGCGACCGCCAACACCCGGGTGGTGACCGACGTGGCGGAGGTGCTCGGGCTCGGCAGCCCGACGTCGGGCAGCTCGCCGGCCGGCACGTCACCTGCTCACACCTCACCTGCTGACACCGCGCCGGGCGACACCGTGCCGGGCGACACCGCGCCGGCCGACACCGTGCCGTCCGATACCGCGGGCCGGCGCCCGGACGAGGTGCTGGTGCTGCGCGGCAGCCTGGACCGGCAGTCCCTGCAGCTAGGGGTGCTGTCGCTGCCGTCCAGCGCGCACCGGCTGGCCTGGCTCGCCGACCAGCTCGGCACCCTGGACGGCTCTGGCATCATCTACACCCTCACGGTGGCCGCGGCGCAGGAGGTGGCCGGCTACCTGCGCGAGCGCGGGCATTCGGTGGCCGCCTACTCGGGCCAGACCGAGCCCGCCGAGCGGCTGGCCGCCGAGGACGATCTGATCGGCAACCGGGTCAAGGCCCTGGTGGCCACCTCGGCGCTGGGCATGGGCTTCGACAAGCCGGACCTGGGCTTCGTGATCCACTTCGGCGCGCCGGCCTCGGTGATCGCCTACTACCAGCAGGTCGGCCGAGCGGGCCGGCGGCTGGATCGAGCGCCGGTGATCCTGCTGCCCGGCCCCGAGGACCAGGCGATCTGGGACTACTTCGCCTCGGTCGGCTTCCCGGCCCAGTCCCAGGTCCGGCAGGCCCTGGAGGTGCTCGGCAGCAATTCCGGCCCGATGAGCACCGCGGCGCTGGAGACCAGGGTGGAGCTGTCCCGGGCCCGGCTGGAGACGATGCTGAAGGTGCTGGACGTCGACGGTGCGGCGCAGCGGGTCAAGGGCGGCTGGGTAGCAACCGGCCAGCCCTGGCACTACGACGCCGAGCGCTACGCGCGACTGGACGAGGTGCGCCGGGCCGAGCAGCAGGCGATGCGCGACTACCTGCGGCTGGACTCCTGCCGGATGCGCTACCTGCGCACCCAGTTGGACGACCCGACCACCTCCGACTGCGGCCGGTGCGACAACTGCGGTGGCCTGTCGCTGACCGCTGCCGCCCCGGCCGAGGCGGTGGCCGACGCCGAAGCCAGCCTGCAGCGGCCCGGCGTGCTGCTGGAGCCGCGCCGGCAATGGCCGTCGGCGATGAGTTCGCTCGGCGTGCAGGTCCGGGGCAAGATCGCGGCCGCCGAGTCGGCCGAGACCGGCCGGGCCATCGCCCGGTTCACCGATCTCGGCTACGGCAGCCGGATCCGGCAGTTGCTGGCCGACCCGGCCGCGGACGGTCCGGTGCCGGCGGACCTGATCGCGGCCGGTGTCGCGGTGCTGGCCGGCTGGCAGTGGCAGCAGCGCCCGTCGGCAGTGGTGCACATCGGCTCGCGGCGCCGGCCGCTGCTGGTCGCCGACCTGGCCGGCCAGTTGAGCCGGATCGGGCGGCTGAGCGACCTCGGCGGCATCGAGCACACCGGCCGGTCGGCAGCCGGCCGGTCCAACAGCGCGCAGCGTCTCAAGGCCAGCTGGGACGGCTACCGGTTGCCCGACCCGCTGGTCGAGCAACTGGCCGGTGACCTGCGAGGCGTGCCGGTGCTGCTGGTGGACGACTACTGCGACACCGGCTGGACTCTCACCGTGGTGGCCCGGCTGCTGAGGTTGGCCGGCGCCGG
>JAVEEO010000120.1 GCA_030840415.1 Pseudonocardiales bacterium
GACTTCATGGTGCGGACCAGGCAGGCCAAGATCGACGGCATCGCCAAGACCATCCCGCCGGTCGAGGTGGACGACGCCACCGGCACCGCCAAGGTGCTGGTGCTGGGCTGGGGTTCGACCTACGGCCCGATCGGTGCCGCGGTCCGTCGGGTGCGGCGGGCCGGGTACCAGATCGCCCAGGCCCACCTGCGCCACCTCAACCCGTTCCCGGCCAATCTGGGCGAGGTGCTGGCCCGCTACGACAAGGTCGTCATCCCCGAAATGAACATGGGCCAGCTCGCGTTGCTGATCAGGGGCCGCTACCTCACCGACGTGCTGTCGGTGACCCAGGTGCGGGGGATGCCGTTCCGGGCGGCCGATCTCGCCGACATGCTGCAGGGGGTCGTGACCAGCAATGACTGAGGTCAGCGGCGACAACGCGGCCCGGCAGCGGCACGGCGGAAGGAATGATGTGAAATGACTGACCTGGGGCTCAAGGCCAAGGACTTCAAGACCGACCAGGAGGTCCGCTGGTGTCCCGGTTGCGGGGACTACGCCGTGCTGGCGGCCGTCCAGGGCTTCATGCCGGAGCTGAACATCCCTCGCGAGGACATCGTGTTCATCTCCGGGATCGGCTGCTCCTCCCGGTTCCCGTACTACATGAACACCTACGGGATGCACTCGATCCACGGCCGGGCGCCGGCCATCGCCACCGGGCTGTCCACCAGCCGGCCGGATCTCAAGGTCTTCGTGGTCACCGGTGACGGCGACGCGCTCTCGATCGGTGGCAACCACCTGATCCACTCGCTGCGCCGCAACGTCAACCTGACCATCCTGCTGTTCAACAACCGGATCTACGGCCTCACCAAGGGCCAGTACTCCCCCACCAGCGAGCGCGGCAAGATCACCAAGTCGACCCCGATGGGCTCGCTGGACAACCCCTTCAACCCGGTGTCGCTGGCCCTCGGCGCCGAGGCGACCTTCGTCGCGCGGACGCTGGACTCCGACCGCAAGCACCTGACGTCGGTGCTGCGTGCAGCCACCGAGCACCAGGGCACCTCGCTGGTCGAGATCTACCAGAACTGCAACATCTTCAACGACGGCGCCTTCGACCTGCTCAAGGACGCCGAAACCAGGGGCGAGTGGTTCATCGGCCTCGAGCACGGCAAGGAGATCCGCTTCGGCTCGGCCGACGCCGCGGTCTCCAAGGCAGTCGTGCGCGATCCGGCCACCGGCACCCTGGCGGTGGAGGACGGCGTCGCCGCGGGCGATCCGCGGGTCGTGGTGCACAACGCCCACGTCGAGGATCCGTCCTACGCCTTCGCCCTGTCCCGGCTGTCGCAGCTGGACTCCCGGTACTCGCCGATGGGTGTCTTCCGCGACGTCACGCGGCCGAGCTACGACCAACTGCTCAACGACCAACTCGCGGTGGCCAAGACCAAGGCGCCCGGGGATGCCGCCGCGCTGGCCACCCTGCTGCGCGGTAGCGATACCTGGACGATCGGCTGAGTTGCCGGACAACCGCAAGGGACTGGTCTACGGCTTCGGGGCGTACCTGCTCTGGGGGCTCTTCCCGCTCTACTGGCCGCTGCTGAAACCGGCCGGCGCGATCGAGATCCTGGCGCAGCGGATGCTCTGGTCGCTGCTGCTGATCGTCGGGGTGCTGGTGGCGACCCGCAACCTCGCGGCGGTGCGCCGGCTGGTGGCTGACCGGGCCAAGCTGGCCCGGTTGTCGCTGGCGGCGGACACGGTGTCGGTGAACTGGGGCGTCTACATCTGGGCGGTGAACGCCGGTCACGTGATCGAGACCAGCCTGGGCTACTTCATCAACCCGCTGTTCACCATCATGCTCGGTGTGCTGGTGCTCAAGGAGCGCCTCAACCGGGCGCAGTGGGTCGCCGTCGGGATCGCGACGCTGGCCATCGTGGTGCTGACCGTGGACTACGGCCGACTGCCGTGGATCGCCCTCACGCTCGCCGTCTCGTTCGGCTGTTACGGCTTCCTCAAGAAGCAGGTCAGCGCCGGGGCGGTGGAATCGCTGGCCGTGGAGACCGCGGTGATGGCCGCCCCCGCGTTGTTGACCCTGATCGTGCTGGCCGAGCAGTCCCGACTGGCCTTCGGGCACCACGGGGCGGCCAACACCGCACTGCTGGTCGGCACCGGAGTCGTCACGGCGATCCCGCTGCTGCTGTTCGGAGCCGCCGCACGACGGCTGCCGCTGACCTCGATCGGCCTGCTGCAGTATCTGGCGCCGGTGCTGCAGTTCGCGGTCGGGGTGGGCATCCGGCACGAGCCGATGCCGCTGGCCCGGCTACTGGGTTTCGTCCTGGTGTGGGTCGCGCTCGTAGTGCTGACGGTCGACGCGCTGGCCCGGCGGCGCCGGGCCGGTGACCTGGCCCGGTCCGCCGAGGCCCTCGCTGCCTGATCGGCGGCGCTAGTGCAGTTCGGGCTCGTCGGAGCGGCGACGGGTGCCCAGCACCACCAGGCACAGGCCGATCAGCACCACCACGACCAGCAGCACCATGGGCACCACACCGACGGACAACCCGGCCTGGGCAATCCGCTTCGGAATGGCCAGCACGGCCTTGGCGGGGGTGCGGGGAGGCGCAGCAGCGGAGCTCCGGTCCGGAGTGCGGCTCGCCGACGGTGCCTTGCCGGTCGCGCGAGGCGGCGCGCTGGTGGCAGGCACGGCTCCGGCCGGCTGGCTGCCGGTGCCGCCCTGGATCTCGACCACCTGGATCGGGGCGCCCCCGGCCGGAGTTTTGCCGGAAGCAGCGTTGCCGGAAGCCCTGTTACCGGCGGGAGTGGGCACTGCCGGAACGGTGTGTGCCGGCGGGAACTGGCTGGGCAGCGGTACCGCAACGATGGGAGGTGCCGGCGAGCGCGGCACCAGGCCCTGCACGGCCTTGTCAGCATTTTCTGCCTGCTTCCGCGCGTCCCGCTGGGCCTGCTCGGCAGCCTTCTGCGCCTGGTCAGCAGCCTTCTGGGCCTGCTCGGCCGCCTTGCGTGCCTGCTCCGCCAGCCGGGCCGCGAGCCGGTCCGCCAGGTCGCTCACGATGGGCAGTGCTGAACCGTCGGTGCCCGTCCAGCCGGCAATGCCGGCGAGGCCGCGGCGGAACGCGGCACCAGCAGCCTGGGCCTGCTTCTCGCCCTGGGCCGGGGCGAGCCGGCTGGGGTTCGTGGTCGCCTCCCTGGCGACCCTGGCCTGGGCGGCGGCCTTCTTCGCCCTGGCCTGGGCGGCCGCCTTGGCCTGGGCAGCCTTCGCCCTGGCAGCAGCCCTGGCTCGGGCTGCGTCGGCTTGGGCCTTGGCCTCGGCAGCGCGCTTGGCCTGGGTGGCGCGCTTGGCCTTCAGCTCACGCTCGGCCTTGGCGGCCACCTTGGCCTGGGCGGCCTTGGCCTGGGTGGCGCGCTTGGCCTTCAGCTCACGCTCGGCCTGAGAGGCCGCCTTGGCCTGGGCGGCCTTGGCCTTGCCAGCCTTCGCCAGGCCTGCGTCCTTCGCCTTTGCGGCAGCTTTGCCCTGGCTAGCGGCTCTCGCCTTGGTGGCAGCTCGCACCTTGGCTGCGGCTCTCGCCTTGGCGGCGGCTCTGGCCTTCGCGGCAGCCGCGGTAACCGGGTGGCCGGCCTGGGAAGAGTGCTTCGCGGCGCTGGCGGCATGCCGTGCTGTCGGCGTCTCCCCGGGGCCGCTGGCCGCCCCGGCAGGGGTCCGCAGGAGCAGGGATGCCATCAGAGTGAGCACGCAGAACAACGCCGCCGCGGACCCGCGGCGGGTGCCACTGAGCAACCTCACCAAGTACGTCACGACTCGCCGCTGATCCTTCGCCCTAGTTGACCGGCTATGCCGGGAGTGCAGTCACTGCTTACTCAAAGTGAACACCTTGTGAGTAATACAACCACACATCCGCGATACATGCGAGGCAAAACTTGGGCATTCCCGCAAGAACCTGGCAGCTACGGCGACATTGACTACGCTGAGTAGTCGACAGGTACGGACGGCTACCGGCGGGGTGCTGGCGTCTCCGGAGCGGTCAGGCGGTCCGGGCGGCGGCCCTGGCGCGGGCCCGCTCGCGTTGTTCGACGAAGCGGCTCGCCTGCTGATCCAGCTGGGCGACGAACTCCGACAGCTCCTCGCGGGCCTGCTCGCCGGCCGGTCCCAGGTCGGTGCGCTCGAAGACCTCCCAGAACTTCAGCACCGGGGCGATCACCGCGTCATGGTGCAGCCGCAGGTCGTAGATCCCGGCCTTGGCGATGGTCACCGAGTTGCGCAGGAAATCGGGCATGGTGGCCCCGGGCATCTGGAAGCCGACCACCTCGTCGCGGACCGCTGCCATCGTCTCGTCGGGCGCGATCTCGAAGGCGGCGGCGACCAGGTTCCGGTAGAAGATCATGTGCAGGTTCTCGTCCTGGGCCACCCGGGCCAGCAGTTGCTCGGCCAGCGGGCAGCCGGCGGCCTTGCCGGTGTTGCGGTGTGAGACCCGGGTAGCCAGCTCCTGGAACGACACGTAGGCCACCGCCTGCAGGGTCGACTTGTCCCCCGAGTCGTACCCGACGATCATGTGGTCCATTCGCAGGTTCTCGAGCTTCACCGGATCGACGCCGCGAGTCACCACGAGGTAGTCCCGCAGCGCGATGGCATGCCGGCCCTCCTCGGCGGTCCACTGCCCCACCCACTGGCCCCAGGCCCCGTCCCGGCCGAACCGGGTGGCGATCTCGCGGTGGTAGGACGGCAGGTTGTCCTCGGTCAGCAGGTTCACGATCATCGCGGTGCGCGCGACCGGATCCAGTGGCGAGTCCGCCGGCTGCCAGTCCTCGCCACCCAGGAAGGCGAAGTCCCGGCCCCGGCTCCAGGGCACGTAGTCGTGCGGCATCCAGGGCCGGGCGACCGACAGATGCCGCTCGAGATTGGCTTCCACCACGGGCTCGAGCTCGTGGAGCAACCGGGCCTGGAAGCCTTCGGCGTCCAGGTCGATCGTGTTCGTGGTACTGGTCATCCTCGGCTCCCGGCCTCCCGCGCGCGACGTAACCTACGCCTTCGTAGGTTACGCCCCTCAGCGGTGGTGTCTGCCAGCATCGCTCCCGCCGCCTGCCGGCCGTCAGCCGCTGCGCACCACGACCAGGTCGGCCAAGGCCTGCAACGCGGCCTTGGCCGGCACCTCGGGAAGGCCGGCGATGATCGCCCGGGCGGACTCGGCGTACTCGACCATGGTGTCCCTGGCCTGCTGCATGGCGGGGGCCGCGCGCAGCAAGGTCAGCGCCTCGGCATGTTCGTCGTCGTCGGTCAGCGGCTTGCTGATCAGTTCCCGCAACCGGGCACCCGCCGGGTCGCTGCCCTGCAGCGCGTACAGCATCGGCAGGGTCTGCACGCCTTCGCGCAGGTCGGTCCCGGGCGTCTTGCCCGACTGCTCGGACTCCGAGGCGATGTCGAGGATGTCGTCGGAGATCTGGAAGGCGATCCCCAACTGCTCACCGAAGGCTCGCAGGCAGTCGACGTGCTGCTCCTGCACGCCGGCGAAGCGGGCGCCGAACTCGGCGGAGGTGGCGATCAGCGAACCGGTCTTGTCGGCCAGCACCGACAGGTAGTGGTCGACCGGCTCCACCCCGGCCTTCGGGCCGACCGTCTCGCGGATCTGGCCGGTCACCAGCCGCTCGAAGGTCCGGGCCTGGATCCGGACCGCCTCCGGTCCGAGGTCGGCCAGGATGTCGGAGGCCCGGGCGAACAGGAAGTCGCCGGTCAGGATGGCGACCGTGTTGCTCCAGCGGGTGTTGGCCGCGGTGGCTCCCCGCCGGACGGTCGCCTCGTCCATCACGTCGTCGTGGTAGAGGGTGGCCAGGTGGGTCAGCTCGCAGACCACCGCCGACATCACCACCCCGTCGGCATCGGCCTCGGTGTCGCCGAACTGGGCGGCCAGCAGCGTCAGCAGCGGCCGGAACCGCTTGCCGCCGGCGTTGACCAGGTACTTGGCCACATCGGCGACGAACTCGTCCTCCGAACGCACCGCCGCCTGCAGCGCCGACTCGACGACCTGCAGGCCGTCCCGGATCGTCGCCTCCAGCGCCGGGTCGTCGAACTCGATGCCGACGGCCCGCAGGGCGGTCTGATAACTCACCCGCGTAACTTAGCTGCCTTGTCCGCCAGGTCCAGCAGGGGCTGCGGAAAGACGCCCAGCACCAGGGTGGCGGCGGTGCCCACGGTGATCGCGATGGTCGACAGCGCCGACGGGATCGCGATGGTCGGGCCGTCCTCGGCCGGTTCGGCGAAGAACATCATCACCACGATGCGAAGGTAGAAGAAGGCCGCGATCGCCGAGGCGATCAGGGCGATCACCACCAGCGGCCCGGCGATGTGGTACGCCGCCCGGAACACCACGAACTTGCCGGTGAAGCCGCTCGTCAGCGGAATGCCGGCCAGGGCCAGCAGCAGGAAGGTGAAGGTGGCCGCGAACAGCGGCGACCGGCGGGCCAGCCCCGACCACTGCGCCAGATGGTTGGCCTCGCCGTTGCTGTCCCGGACCAGCGTCAGTAGCCCGAAGGCGGCGATGGTGGTGAAGCCGTAGGCGGCCAGGTAGAACAGCACGCTGGACAGCCCGGCCTGGTCCAGTGACACCAGCCCGACCAGGATGAAGCCCGCGTGCGCGATCGAGGAGTAGGCCAGGATCCGCTTCAGGTCGGTCTGGGTCAGGCCGACGATGGCACCCACCACCATCGAGGCGATGGCCACCGCCCAGATGATCGGTCGCCAGTTCCAGGCGCTGATCGAGAAGCCGACGTACAGCACCCGGATGATCGCGCCGAACGCCGCGATCTTGGTGCAGGAGGCCATGAACGCCGTGACCGGCGTCGGCGAGCCCTGGTAGACGTCCGGCGTCCAGGAGTGGAACGGCGCGATGCCGGCCTTGAACAGCAGGCCCACCACCAGCAGGCCGAACCCGAGGTAGAGCAGGGTGTCGGACTGGGTGGAGGTGTTCTGCGCCTGCAGGATGTCGAACAGGTCGACCGAGCCCGCGTAGCCGTACAGCAGGGCTACGCCGTAGAGGAAGAACGCCGAGGCGAACGCGCCGAGCAGGAAGTACTTGATGGCCGCTTCCTGGCTCAGCAGCCGGCGCCGGCGCGACAGCCCGGCGATCAGGTACAGCGGCAGCGACAGCACCTCCAGCGCCACGAACATCAGCAGCAGGTTGTTGGCCGCCGGGAAGATCAGCATGCCGCCGATGGCGAACAGGGTCAGCGGGAAGATCTCGGTCTGCACCCGTTCGCTGCTGGCCAGCCGGCGGTCGGCCGGCGAGCCCACCACCACCGCGGCCGAGGCCACGATGGAACCACCCGGCTCGACCGCGCGCTCGGCCAGCATCAGGACCGACAGCATGCCCAGCACCAGGATGGAGCCCTGCAGGAACAGCGTGACGCCGTCGACGGACACCGCACTCGCGGCGGTCAGCTCGGAGCGTCCGCGCAGCGTGATGACGTCGACCAGGGCGGCCAGCAGCGCCAGCAGGGTCAGCCCGAGCTGGAAGCCGAAGCGGCGCTCGCGCGGGGCGGCCGCCTCGACCAGGATCCCCAGGCAGGCCGCGCCCAGCACGATCAGGATCGGCGCCAGCGCCGAGTAGCTGATCGAGGGGGCCTGGATCAGGCTGGTGTCGGCAGCCGACACCACGTTCAGCGGGCTCACTTGTGTCCCCCGTCGGTACTGGTCTGGGCCGCGTGCTGGGGCTGCGGATCGGACTGCCCGATGTCCTGCATGGTGAACCGCACGGCCGGGTTGATGATGTCGATGACCGGCTTGGGATAGATCCCCAGGGCGAAGATCAGCACGATCAGCGGCGTGACGGCCAGCAACTCGCGCGCGTTCAGATCGCGAAAGCCGCTGACCTTCTCGCTCAGGCGCCCCTGCATGGTGCGTTGGTAGAGCAGCAGGATGTAGAGCGCGGCCAGGATGATGCCGGTGGTGGCGATGATCGCCAGCGCCCGGTGCCGGGTGAAGGTGCCCACCAGGGTCAGGAACTCACTGATGAAGGTGCTCATGCCCGGCAGTGCCAGCGCGGCCAGGCCGGCGATCAGGAAGACCCCGCCCAGCCGCGGCGTGACCTTGGCGGTGCCGCTGAAGTCGGCGATCTGCCGGCTCTTGCCCCGGGCCACCAGGAAGCCCACCACCAGGAACAGCAGCCCGGTGGCCAGGCCGTGGTTGACCATGTACAGCACCGCGCCGGTGCCGCCCTGGGTGGTGAAGGCGAAGATGCCCAGGCCGATGAAGCCGAAGTGGGCCACCGAGGTGTAGGCCACCAGCCGTTTCATGTCACGCTGGCCCATCGCCAGGAAGGCCGCGTACAGCACCCCGATCACCGACAGGATCAGGATCGGCATCGCGAAGTAGCGCGAGGCCTCCGGGAACAGCGGCAGGCAGTACCGCAGGAAGCCGAAGGTGCCGACCTTGTCCAGCACCCCCACCAGCAGCGCCGCGCCGCCGGCCGGCGCCTCGGCGCCGGCGTCGGGCAGCCAGGTGTGGAACGGGAACAGCGGGGCCTTGATCGCGAAGGCGATGAAGAAGCCGAGGAACAGCCACTTCTGGGTCGCGCCGTTCGGCACGTGGCCGAGCAGGTCGGTGAAGGCGAAGCTGGAGGTACCGGAGCTGACGTACAGGCCGATCACCGACGCCAGCATCAGCAGGCCGCCGACCAGCGAGTACAGGAAGAACTTCATCGCCGCGTACTGCCGGCGCGGGCCGCCGAAGCTGCCGATGATGAAGTACATCGGCACCAGCATGGCCTCGAAGAAGACGTAGAACAGGAACACGTCGGTGGCCGCGAACACCCCGATCATGAAGACCTCGAGCAGCAGCACCAGCCCGAAGTAGGCCTTCGGCGACCGGGTCGGCGCCCGCAGCTCCTCGGCGTCCTCGACGCTGTCGAAGGTGCGCCAGGAGGCCAGCACCACGCAGGGCACCAGCAGGGTCGCCATCCCGATCAGCACCAGCGCGATGCCGTCCAGCCCGAAGGCGAAGTGCACTCCCAGGTTCTTGATCCACACCCAGGAGCCGGTGAACTGGAAGCGGTCGGCACCCTCGGTGGTCTTGAAGGCCACCCCGAGCACCACGGTGTAGACGAAGGTGATGACGGAGGCCAGCAGCGCGATCTGCTTGGCCAGCAGGTCGCGTCCGGCGGGCAGCGCGAAGATCGCCACGCTGCCCAGCAGCGGAACGGCGAGGAGGCCGACCAGGCTGAGGTTGTGCATCAGGAGAACCTCACCGCGAGCAGGACCGCGAGTACCACCGCGGTGCCGGCCAGCATGGACAGGGCGTAGGACCGGACGAAACCGGTCTGCAGCCGACGAAGCCGACCGGAGCCGCCACCGAGGCCGGCGGCCAGGGTGTTGACCGCGCCGTCGACGCCACGGTTGTCGAAGAACACCAGGCCGCGAACCAGCCACTGGCCCGGCCGCATCAGCGCGGTCTCGTTGAAGGCGTCGGCGTAGAGGTTTCGCCGGGCCGCGACCGTGATCGGCGAACCGGCCGGCTGGACCACCGGGACCGGTCGCCGGCCGAAGGCCAGCACGGCACCGGCCACCCCGAAGGCGACCACCAGCAGCGTGATCAGGGTCAGCACCGTCGGCGAGACGGTGTGCAGGCCCTCCTCCACCGACGGGCCGACCGAGGGCTCCAGCCAGTGCTGCAGCGCGCCGCCGTAGACCAGCGCGCCGCCACCGACCAGCGACAGCACCCCCAGCACGATCAGCGGTGCCCTCATCACCAGCGGCGCCTCGTGCGGGTGCACGTCGTCCTCCCACCTGCGCCGGCCGTGGAAGGTCATCACCAGCGCCCGGGTCATGTAGAAGGCGGTCAGGCCGGCACCGAGCAGCGCCACGCCGCCGAGCACCCAGCCGCTGGTACCGCCCTTGTCGAAGGCCGCCTCGATGATCTTGTCCTTGGTGAAGAACCCGGTCGCCAGCGGGAAGCCGATGATGGCCAGGTAGCCACACACGAACACCGCGTAGGTGACCGGCATGACCCGGGCCAGCCCACCGAAGCGGCGCATGTCGATCCGGTCGTTCATGGCATGCATCACCGACCCGGCCGACAGGAACAGCGCCGCCTTGAAGAAGCCGTGCCCGAGCAGGTGCAGGATGCCGATCGCGTACACGCCCTTGCCGAGACCGACCGCCAGGAACATGTAGCCGATCTGGCTGACCGTGGAGTAGGCCAGCACCCGCTTCAGGTCGTCCTGGCCGAAGGCGCAGATGCAGCCGTAGAGCAGGGTGATCGCCCCGATGACGACGACGACGGTGCGGGCGGCCTGCGAGTGGTTGAAGATCGTGGCCGAGCGGGCGATCAG
>JAVEEO010000245.1 GCA_030840415.1 Pseudonocardiales bacterium
CCCTTTTGTTCCAGGGATGAAAATACCGTTCGTATCCTGTTGCGTTACCCGCTGAACGGGGTTTAACTTCTGTTCACCTTCCCTGAGCGCGTCTCGGAGAACGGGAACTTGTCGATAGGCCGGCACAGCAGTGTGCGTCTGTCGAAGAGATTGAAGCGGGGGGCTTCTCTTGACCAGAATTGTTGATCGCGCACGTCCGGAAACGGCTGAGGGCGAGCTGGACCACCCAGTCGAATCACTGGCCGCGCCATCCGATCTGACGGTCCTGCCGCCTCATGCCGCAGCGTGGTTCACCATCGTCGTGCCGACCAGGAACGAGGAAGGCTCGGTCCGGCCGCTGCTGTCGTCACTGGCGGACAGCCTCGACGGCATTCCGGCCGAGGTGCTGTTCGTCGATGACAGCGGCGACAGCACACCCGAGGTGATCCGCCAGGCGGCCCGCGAATTCGGGCTGGCGGTGCGGCTGCTGCACCGGCCGGCCGGCGCGCGTGCCGGTGGGCTCGGTGGCGCGGTGGTGGCAGGTCTCAAGCACGCCCGCGGCAGCTGGGCGGTCGTGATGGACGGTGACCTGCAGCATCCGCCGCAGCTGGCCTCGAAGCTGGTCCAGATCGGCCAGTCCCGCCACCTGGACCTGGTGGCCGGCAGCCGTTACACCGGAGCCGGTGCGTCCGACGGACTGGCCGGCGGTTACCGGCGTGCGGTGTCGGGCCTGGCCACCCGGTTCACCAAGGCGGTGTTTCCCCGGCGGCTGGCGCGGTTGTCGGACCCGATGTCGGGCTTCTTCGCGGTGCGGCTGGCCGCGCTGGACCTGGACCGGTTGGACCCCATCGGCTTCAAGATCCTGCTCGAGCTGATGAACCGCCAGCCCCGCCTGCAGGTCGCCGAGGTCCCGTTCGTGTTCGGCACGAGGATCGCCGGGGAGAGCAAGGCCACGGTGCGGGAGGGTCTGCGCTTCCTGCGGCACATCCTGCGCTTGCGATTGCTGGTGCTGC
Source organism: Pseudonocardiales bacterium (assembly GCA_030840415.1). Classification (GTDB taxonomy): domain Bacteria; phylum Actinomycetota; class Actinomycetes; order Mycobacteriales; family Jatrophihabitantaceae; genus Jatrophihabitans_A. Next base: position 993 of record JAVEEO010000245.1, read on the forward strand.
GCAACCAGGTACGGCGCTCGTCCACCACCAACGGTGCCGGCAGGTTCGCCCGGCTGGCGGCCTTCGGCGCGGTCGGCGCGAGCGGCGTCTTCGTCAACACCGCCGCCCTGTGGGCGTTGTCCGAGCACGTGGTGCACCCGCATTACCTGATCGCCGCGGTGCTGGCGACCGAGGTGTCGACCAGCTGGAACTTCGTGCTGACCGAGAGGTTCGTCTTCCGCGGGCCGAAGCCCGGGACCCGGCTGGGCCGGGGGGTCCGGTTCTTCCTGCTCAACCACCTCGCGCTGCTGCCCCGGTTGCCGTTGCTGGCCCTGCTGGTCGGGGTGTTGTCGGCGAACCTGCTGGTGGCCAATGTGCTGACCCTGGGTCTGCTGTTCCTGGTGCGGTTCCTGGTCGCGGACTCGGCGATCTACGCCAAGCCCGACGAGCAGGTCGTCGACAAGCAGCCGATGCGCATCACCATCGACCTGACCGGCATGCAGCGGCAGGCCCGGGGCGGCGGTCCCGAGATCCGATCGGGTCACCAGCCCGCGCACCGGCCGGTCAGCGCGACCAGCCGGTACCTGCCCTACCGCTACGCCATCGACGGCGTGCTGACCGTCGGATCCCAGGTACCGCTGAAGGAACTGGAGTACTTCCGGGCCCAGTGGCTGGGCAACGACGTGGACCTCAGCATCCGGATCGGCGAGGTGTGCCGCGGTCCGCGGACCCGGGCCCTGATGACCCAGCACGTATACCCGGCCGGCGTCAGCTACTCCGAGCACTTCGGCCGGCTCGGAGCCAACTTCCGGGTCGAGATCGGCGACAAGATCGAGGTCACCTGCTCGCCGGCGCTGGCCCGCTCGCCACACGTCCTCTACACCAACGTCATCGAGGCTTTGCTGCGCTTCATCGCGGTGTCGCGTGGGGTGATCCTGCTGCACTCGGCCTGCCTGGAACTCGACGGCCGCGGCCTGCTGCTGTCGGCCCGCACCGACACCGGCAAGACCGGCAGCGTGCTCAAGCTGCTGCGCGAGCATGGTGCCCGGTTCCTGTCCGACGACATGACGATCCTGCACCCGGACGGGCAGGCGACCTGCTTCCCGAAGCCGCTGACGATCAGCCACCACACCCTGCGGGCGGTGCAGACCGGTGACCTGACACCGGCCGAATGGCGGCGGCTGAAGCTGCAGAGCAGGCTGCACTCCAAGGAGGGGCGCAACTTCGGCCTGGTCCTGGCCGGCCTCAACATCCCGATCATGGGCATCAACTCGCTCACCCAGCGGATCGTGCCGCCGCCGAAGTACAACGTGGACCGGCTGGTGGACTGCCGCGTGGTGCGCCACACGCAGGTCGAGAACCTGTTCGTCATCGAACGCGGCGAGCCGGCGCTGGCAGACGTCGCGTTCGACGAGGCGATCGAGACCCTGGTGGCCAACACCGACGACGCCTACGGCTTCCCGCCGTTCCGACAGATGGCGCCCTCGATCGTGATCGGCGACGACGACTACGCCGAACTGCGCCGCAAGGAGCGCGCGATCCTGGAGCGGGCGATGAGCAACATCCGGGTCCGCCGGTTGGCCTCGAACACCTTCTCCTGGGCCGAGGACATCGCGGGGCTGCTGCGCAGCGGCGAGGGTGAGCGCAAGCAGGACACGGCGGGCGCCGCGACGATCGCCGGCCGCCCGGCCGCCGAGCCGCCGATCACCGGGCCGGCCGTCCTTCCGGCCCCGGCATGACCAGCGACACCACGCCGGCTTTCCTGTCGTCGGTACTGGCGCCGGCCCGGCAGGACCTGGCCGCCCGGCGCGAGGTGCGTCCTGGCGTTCGGAGCTGGCACCGGTGGCTGCCTGGCCCGCGGCTGGCCGCCGTGGTGCCGTTGGCGCTGGTGCTTGCCCTGGCGGCCTTCCTGCGGTTCTGGCAGCTGGACCGGGTCGGCTTCAACAGCGACGAAGCGGTCTACAGCGGCACCGCTGCCTCGCTGGCCGGCAACGACGTGCTCAGCACGATGTTCCCGGTGTTTCGTGCCCATCCGCTGTTCCTGCAGATCCTGCTCTCGCTCGGCATGCACGGCGGGGTCAGCGACTGGTCCGCCCGGGCGGTCACCGCGCTGATCGGGGTGGCGGCGGTCCTGGCGACCTATGCCCTGGGCCGGCGCCTCTACGACCACCGGGTGGGGCTGCTGGCGGCCCTGATCCTGGCGGTGATGCCCTATCACGTGGTGGTCAGCCGGCAGGTGCTGCTGGACGGGCTGATGACGCTGTGCGCCACGCTGGTGCTGTACTGCGTCGCGCGCTACGTCGAGTCCGCGGCACTGCCCTGGATGCTGGCCAGCTGCGCTCTGATGGGCGCGACGGTGCTGTCCAAGGAGACCTCCATCGTGCTGGTGGGCGGCCTGTACGCCTTCTTCGCCCTGACCCCGTCCGTCCGGCTCCGGTTGCGGCACGTCGGCGCGGGGTTGCTGGTGATGATCGCGGTGATCGCGGCGTTCCCGCTGGCGCTGGCACTGTCGGGCCGCTCCGGCGCCGGCCAGCACTACCTGCTCTGGCAGCTGTTCCGCCGCGCCAACCATCCGACGTACTTCTACGCCGAGGTGTTGCCGCCGGTGATCGGCTGGCTGGTGCTGCTGCTGGCCGCGGCCGGCCTGGTGTTGTTGCGGGGGCACAACACCTGGCGCGAGCGGCTGCTGCTGACCTGGCTGGTGGTTCCGGTGGTGTTCTTCACGCTGTGGCCGGTCAAGGGATTCCAGTACCTGCTGCCGGCCACGCCGGTGATCGCCGTGCTGGCAGCCCGAACCCTCGCCCGGGTGGGCATTCTGGCGCCGCTACGGCAACGCGGCCGGGCGCTGGGCACCGGCGTGACCTACGCGGTCGCGCTGGTGGTGGTGCTCAGCCTGCTGGTTCCCACCTGGGCGAGGATCCAGCCGTCCACCAGCCGTACCTACCTGGCCGGCACCGGGGGCCTGCCCGGCGGCCGCGAGGCCGGTCGCTGGCTGCAGCACAACGTCCCGGCCACCGCCCAGTTGCTGGCGATCGGGCCGTCGATGGCCAACGTGCTGGAGTTCTACGGGCAGCGGCGCGTCTATGCCCTGTCGGTGAGCCCGGACCCGGCCAACCGCAACCCGTCATACGTACCGGTGCCCAACCCGGACCTGGCCATGCGCCAGGCCCGGTTCCAGTACCTGGTCTGGGATTCCTACACCGCCGCGCGCTCGCCTTCCTTCGGCTCGAAGCTGACCGCTCTGGTGGCCAAGTACCACGGCGTGGCGGTGTTCACCTCCACGATCACGGTCGGGGCGAAATCCGGCCAGCCGGTCGAGGCGCCGGTGGTCGTCATCTACCGGGTGCGCCCGTCATGATCAGGAAACTGCTGGCAGTCGCGCTGGGGCTGCTGGTCGCCGGATGGCCCGCCATGCCGCCGGCGAGTGCCGCACCGCCGCGGCCGACGACTCCGATCGAGCATTTCGTCTACATGTTGCAGGGGGACCGGTCCTTCGACAACTACTTCGGGACCTATCCCGGCGCCGACGGCATTCCGGCCGGCACCTGCCAGAAGCGAGTCGTCACCGGGTCGGAGTGCGTCAAGCCGTTCGCGCTGCACGGCCGCAACGTCCCCGCGCTGGGAGCCGGCACGGTGGAGCTGGACAACCAGTACGACGAGGGCCGGATGGACGGCTTCGTCGCGGCCTACCAGAACCAGGGCCGCGACGGCAGCACCGTGATGGGCTACTACGACCAACGCGACCTGCCGACCTACTGGGGACTGGCCAATCGGTACGTGCTGTTCGACCGCTTCTTCTCCTCCACCCGCTCCGGGGAGCGGGTCAACCGATCCTTCTGGGTGTCGGGCAGCGCGCCACCGACCGGCAGTCCGGCCGCGGTCGCGGCGGACTATGCCCGGCACCTGACGATCTTCGACCGGTTGCAGGCCGCCGGCGTCGACTGGAAGTTCTACGTGCAGGGCTATGACCCCAAGCAGAACTACCGGACCGCTTCCCGGACGACACCCACCACCCAACCGGTGCGGGTGCCGTTGCTGAACTACCCGCGCTTCCTGGACGATCCGGTGCTGCGCTCGCACATCGTGGACCTGGCTCAGTACTACCGCGACCTCGACAGCGGCCAATTACCGGCGGTGTCCTACATCGCCAGCAACGGTCCCAGCGAGCGGTCGGCACGCTCGATCGACAGCGGTCAGCAGCTGGTCACCAACCTGGTCGGCTCGCTGATGGTCAGCAGCGCCTGGAAATCCTCGGCCTTCCTGCTCTCCTATGACGGTTCGGGCGGCTGGTTCGACCATGTCAAGCCACCCCAGGTCGACAAGCAGGGCTACGGCATGCGGGTTCCGGCGCTGCTGGTCAGCCCGTATGCCCGGCCGGGCCAGGTCAACTCCGACGTCCTGGACTACACCAGCGCGCTGGCCTTCATCGAGAAGAACTGGAAGCTGGCGCCGCTGGCCGCGCGCGACGCCAAGGCCACCTCGATCGCCGGGGCCTTCGACTTCGGCGCCGATCCCCGCCCGGCCGACATCCGGTTCACCGAGCCGGCAGTTACCCGGGCTCCGGCCGCGTCGTTGTCGACGGTGTTCTGGTGCTACGGGCTGGTGCTGTGCCTGGTGGCCGGGCTGGTCGGTTACGCCGCCATCCGGAGCAGGCGCCGGCCCGGCAGGGTGCCGCCCGGGCAGCCGCCGGCGGCCGGTTCGAGTCCGCGTTCGGTAGCAGTGAGGGCCAAGATATGACCACCAGTCCGAACCGGCGGTTCGCGGTGCTGGCCGTGGCCGTACTGCTCATCGCCGCGGTCCAGTCGGGCGTCCCCGTGACGGCCGGCGCACTGGCACAACCGGCCGATCTGGGATCCGGATCGCCGAACTCCTCAGCCTGGTCGAGGGCCGGCCTGCCGGTGGTGGACCCGCCATCGCTGTCCGTCCCCCCGGTCCCGTCCGACACCGCGCTCCCGTCTGTCGATCCGGTCGCCTCCGATACCCCCACTCCGACCGAGATCCCGACGCCGACCGAGATCCCGACGCCGACCGACACCCCGACACCGACCGAGCCACCGGCAACGTCGGAACCGCCGGTCAGCACCCCACCGGTGCCCACCGACCCAGGTTCTGAACCGGTGCCGGTACCGACCGGCGCGCCGCCGTCCCACCCGACGGGCAATCCCGGGCCGACCTCGTCGCACCAACCGCATACCAAGCCCTCGACGGGCAAGCACCCGACCGTCAAGAAGCCGACGACGGCCCGTCCGCACCCGCACAAGACCCTGCGGCCGGCGGCCCCGACCCCGGGCGTCAGGCGGCCGCATCCGCACCGCAAGCCGTGGCCGATCACCCTTACCGTCAAGACGGTTCCGGCGCTGGCCGGGGTGCGATTCACAGTCGACGGGCACCCGCTGACGACCGGTTCGAACGGCCTGACGAGCTACACCGCCGAGCACGACTTCACCGGTCACCGGCTGTCGGTGGTGAGCGCGTCGGTGAGCCAGGACAGCCAGCGTTTCCAGTTCACCCGCTGGGCCGGCCAACGCGATCCGAACCAGGCCTTCTCGCGAACGGTGTCCGGCTTGCCGCTGCGCTCGAACTACGTGGTCACCGCGGCGTTCACCGTGCAGCGACAGGTGTCGGCGAGGGTGATCCGGCAGGACGGCACCGCTCTGTCCGCCTCCGAGGTCAGCCTGATCACCGCCCGCAGCGACACGGGCGCGAAGGTGGAGTTGCCGCCGGGGGCGCCGACCTGGCTGGACAGCGTGCGGCCGGCCTTCCACCACAGCATCCTGTCCGCCGAACCGGTGTCGTATTCGCTGCAGAGCGTGGTGGTCCGCGGCTCCAACGTGGTGGACGCCGGCCGGCAGACCTTCCAGCCGATGGCCACCGCCAACCCCACCTTCACCACCCAGTTCTTCGACCTGACGATCACCGGCCATGACGCGCTGTTCAAGTCCGCGCTGGGCACCAGCGCCACGGTGACCTTCCCCGACGGTGGCACGCTGACCAGGACGATGGACGCGCGGCACACCCTGACGCTTACCGATCTGCCGCGCGGCCGGTACCAGGTCACCATCGCGGCCGGGCGGTCGATCGTGGGCAGCCAGCAGTTCAGCCTGTCCAAGGACAAGACCGCGGACCTGGCCGTGATAACCGCACGGGACCTGGCCGTCCTGCTGGGCGCGCTGGTGCTGCTGGCGGTGGCGCTGGTGGTGATCGGGCGGCAGTACTGGCGCCGGTTGATCCGGAGGCGGGGCCGTGGGACCGAGTTGGCGGTGCCGCTCCGGGAGAAGATCCTGACATGAGGGGCGCTGTCGCCGCGATGGCGTGCAGCGCCCTGCTGGCGACCGCGGCCTTGCTCGGCGCAGCACCGGCCCGGGCTCCCGGCCTGATGCCGGCGGCGGCCACTTCGTCGGCCACCGCGCCGGCCAATCCACCGGGACCAGCGCTGTTCGCGTACTACTACCAGTGGTTCGTACCCGGCTCCTGGAACCGGGCCAAGATCGACCTGCCCGAACTCGGAGCCTATTCCAGCGACGACCCCTGGGTGATGCACAAGCACATCCAGCAGGCCAAGACCGCCGGCATAACGGGTTTCATCGTCAGCTGGAAGGACACCCCGACCAACACCCGGCGGTTACGCACGCTGGTCACGGTGGCCACCGAGGAGCACTTCCAGCTGTCGATGATCTACCAGGGGCTGGACTTCGACCGCAAGCCGCTGCCGGC
>JAVEEO010000127.1 GCA_030840415.1 Pseudonocardiales bacterium
GCTGAGTGAGCATCGAGTGAGCGCCAGCGAGCGAGGCGCGGAGCGAAGTGGCTGTGCTGAGTGAGCATCGAGTGAGCGCCAGCGAGCGAGGCGCGGAGCGAAGTGGCAACCAGCCCATGTTGGTCGCCGGGGTGGACTCCTCCACCCAGTCGTGCAAGGTGGTGATCCGCGACGCCGACACCGGCCGGCTGGTCCGGCAGGGCCGGGCCCGCCATCCCGAGGGCACCGAGGTGCACCCGGACGCCTGGTGGCAGGCGCTGACCACGGCGCTGGCCGAGGCCGGCGGCCTGGACGGCGTCGGCGCGGTGAGCATCGGCGGCCAGCAGCACGGCATGGTCTGCCTGGACTCCGACGGCCAGGTGGTCCGTCCGGCGCTGCTGTGGAACGACACCCGTTCGGCCGGGGCCGCGCTCGACCTGGTCGCCGAGCTCGGCGCCCGGTACTGGGCCGAGGCGGTGGGCAGCGTTCCGCTGGCCTCGTTCACCGTCACCAAGCTGCGCTGGCTGGCCGAGCACGAGCCCGACAATGCCGCCCGGACCGCGGCGGTCTGCCTGCCGCACGACTGGTTGGGCTGGCGGCTGGCCGGCACCGGTTTGGATGCGCTGGTCACCGACCGCTCGGACGCCTCCGGCACCGGTTACTTCGACGGCCGCGCCAACGCCTATCGCACCGACCTGCTGAGCCGCGCGCTCGGCCATCAGGCGGCACTGCCGCGGGTGGCCGGCCCGGCCGAGGTGGCCGCGGAGTTCGCCGGGCCGACCGGCCCGGTCCTGCTCGGCCCCGGTGCCGGCGACAACGCCGCCGGCATGCTGGGCGTTCAGGCCGGCGGCGACGTCCTGGTGTCGCTGGGGACGTCCGGGGTGGCGTGTGCCCGCAGCGGCATCCAGCCGGCCGACGGCAGCGGGCTGGTGGCCGGTTTCAGCGACGCGACGGGTGAGTTCCTGCCGCTGGTCTGCACCCTGAACGCGGCCCGGGTGCTGGACGCGGCGGCCCGGCTGCTCGGGGTGGGCCTGGCCGAGCTGAGCACGCTGGCGCTGTCGGCCGAACCCGGCGCCGGCGGGGTGACGGTGGTGCCCTACCTGGAGGGTGAGCGCACCCCCAACCTGCCCGACGCCACCGGCGCGGTGCACGGCCTGACCCTGGCCAACGCCCAACCGGCCAACCTGGCCCGGGCGGCGGTCGAGGGCATGCTGTGCGGGCTGGCTGACGGCCTCGACGCGCTGGTCGCGCAGGGCGTCGCGGTATCGGGCGTGCGGTTGATCGGTGGTGCCGCCCAGTCCGAGGCGGTGCGCCGGATCGCGCCGACGGTGTTCGGAGTGCCGGTGACGGTGCCCCAGCCCGGCGAGTACGTGGCCGACGGCGCCGCCCGGCAGGCCGCCTGGGTGCTGGCCGGCACCCCGGAGCCGCCGGTCTGGGACGCCGGCCCGGCGGCCGTGTTCGAGGCCGCCCCGACAGCCGGGCTGCGCGAGCGCTATGCCGAGGCCGCCGCCCGGTACCTGAACCGGTGAGCCGGCAACTGCGCCAGCCTGTAACGCGGCCCGCCGGCCAGCAGTCCGTCCGGCGCCACAACCTGAGCCTGATCAGCACCGCGCTGGCGGCCGAGCCGAGTTCGCGGGCCGAGCTGGCCCAGCGCACCGGCCTGACCAAGGCCACCGTCTCCAGCCTGGTGGACCACCTGATCGCGCGCCGGATGGTGGTCGACGGCGAGCCGGCCACCGCCGGGGTGGGCCGGCCGGCCCGGCCGGTCCGGCTCAACCCGGACGGTCCGGTCGCCCTGGGCGTGGAGATCAACGTCGATTACGTCTCGGCCTGCGTGCTGGACCTGACCGGCGCGCTGCGCTGCTACCAGCTGCGCGCGGTGGACAACCGGGCAAGTGACCCGGCCGAGGTGCTGGAACAGGCGATCGCGGTCGCCCGGGCGGTGCGCGCCGAGCAGGGCCAGCCGCTGCTGGGGGCCGCGCTGGCGCTGCCGGGGGTGGTCGGCGCGGACGGTGCCCTGCTGCGCGCTCCCAACCTGCCGGCGCTGACCGGCCGGCTGCCGGGCCGGCAGCTGGCCGCCGCGCTGAGGCTGCCGACGATGCTGGTCGACAACGAGGCGAACCTGGGCGCGCTGGCCAGCCTGCGCGCCGAGCCGGGGGTGGGACCGGACTTCGTCTACGTCTCCGGCGAGATCGGGGTCGGCGCCGGCCTGGTGGTGGCCGGTGAGCTGTTCCGTGGCGTCTCCGGCTACGCCGGCGAGCTGGGTCACGTGGTGGTCGACCGCGACGGCCCGGACTGCGGCTGCGGCGGCCGGGGCTGTGTGGAGCGCTATGCCGGGCAGGACGTGCTGCTGCGCGCGGCGGGCCAGCCGGACCTGCCGGGGCTGGAGGCCGCGGTGGCGGCCGGTGACCGGGCCGCGCTGGCCGCGGTGGCGCAGGCCGGCAGCGCGCTCGGGGTGGGGCTGGCCTCGCTGCTCAACGTGTTGGACCTGCCGAACGTGGTGCTCGGCGGCGTGTACGCCCGGCTGTTCGCCGCGATCACCCCGGCCCTGGCCGAGCAGCTGGACCGCCGCGCGGTGGCGCCCCGCGGCGCCGGCCGGCTGCTGCGCTCGGCACTGGGCATCGACGCGGCGGTGCGGGGTGCGGCGGCGGCGGTGCTGGAGCGGACGCTGCGCGACCCGGCCGGTATCGGGGAGCCCGGCGAGATCGGCGAGCGCCAAGGCCTCAGGGCGTCCCGCTGACGGTCCGGCGAGCCCGGCTTACAGGATCCGGCTGACTGCCCGGCGACGCCGGCCGCGTCTCAGCGGGTCGGGCGGGAGTTCAGGTTCCAGTACCCCTTGGCGTACACCTCGGATCGGCTGAGGCCCAGCTGCCCCAGCGCGTCGCGCACCGCGACGATGGCCCGGGACTCGCCGAGCAGGTAGCCGAAGCCCGGGCCGGTGCCGGGCCGTACCCCGGCCAGCGCGTCGATCAGCGGCTCGGGCCGGCCGGGCGGGCGGCCGTCGCGGGCCAGCCAGCGGACCTCGGCGCCGGCCGGCAGCGGGTAGCGCTCGCCGTCGTCGGCGATCTCGGCCAGCACCCGCAGGGGCCGTCCGGCGGCCTCAGCGGCCTCAGCCAGCGCGCCGATCGCGGGCAGCCCGGCCTCGTCGGTCAGGGCCAGCAGCCAGGACGCCTCGGATTCCGCAGGCAGCGGCAGCTCGCCGCGCGGCCCGAAGAAGCTCACCCGGTCACCCAGCCGCAGTGCCTGCGCCCAGCTCGATCCCGGGCCGTGGCCGTGCAGCACCGCGTCCAGCACCAGCCGCTCGCCGGCGGCGGAGCGGACGGTGTAGCGCCGGCGCACCTCGCGACCGTCCGGGCCGGTCAGCACCACCGCGATGTCACAGCCCAGCGGCCAGTGCTGCCCGGCGAGCTCGGGGGCGGCCAGCACGATCCGGCGCATCCGTGGCGACAGCATGCTCAGCTCCGCGACGGTTGTCAGGAATTGGCCGGTGCGGGTGATGTGTTGGACCTCAGGCATGGTGTGTTCAGGATGCCATCGTGCTACGGGTGCCAATCCGGCCGTCCCTACCGACCTTCCAACTGAGGAGTCTCATGCCCATCGAACTGACCAAGGTCAACTACGTCACCGCCGCCACCGCTACCGGCGGCCGCGCCGGGCACGTCACCAGCGCCGACGGCCTGATCGATTTCGACCTTGCCCAGCCGGGCAGCACCCCGGAGCCGGCGGTCAACCCCGAGACGCTGTTCGCCGCCGGTTACGCCGCCTGCTTCCAGGGCGCGCTGGCCAACCGGGCCAAGACCAAGGGCATCGACACCTCGGATTCGAAGGTGACCGCGCACGTCTCGTTCGGCCCGTCCGAGGATGGCGGTTTCGGCCTGGCGGTGGAGCTGGAGGTCAGCATTCCGGGCGTGGAGCAGGCCCAGGCCCAGGAGCTGCTGGAGCTGGCGCACCAGTTCTGCCCGTACTCCAAGGCGACCCGCGACAACATCGTGGTCACCCTCACAGCAGTCTGACCCGCCGGAACGCCGGGGCACGATCGCACCCCGGCGGTTGCCCGCCGGGGTGCAGAATGGGCGTCATGGCGATCAGCGTGTTCGACCTCTTCTCGATCGGGATCGGACCGTCGTCCTCGCACACCGTCGGCCCGATGCGAGCGGCCCGGACGTTCGTGCTGGGGCTGGAGGCCGACGGCCTGCTGGAGAAGGTGGGCCGGGTCCGGGTCGAGCTGTTCGGCTCGCTCGGCGCCACCGGCCGCGGGCACGGCTCGGACCGGGCCGTAGTGCTCGGCCTGGAGGGCGAGACGCCCGAGGACGTCGACACCGACACGGTGCTGAGCCGGGTGGCCGAGGTCCGCAAGTCCGAGACGGTGCGGCTGCTGGGCCGCCATCCGGTCCAGCTGACCGCGACCGACCTGGTGCTGCACCGGCGCTCGAGGCTGCCGTTCCACCCCAACGGCATGCGGTTCACTGCCTACGCCGGTGTCGCCGCGCCGGTGGAAGCCGAGGCGACCGAGGACGTCCCGCTGCGCGAGCGGACCTACTACTCGGTCGGCGGCGGCTTCGTGGTGGACGAGGACGCCACCGGGGCCGACCGGATCAAGGCCGACGACACCGTGCTGCCCTATCCCTTCACCACCGCCGCTGAGCTGTGCGCGCATGCCGCGGCCAGCGGGCTGTCAATCTCACAGGTGATGCTGGCCAACGAGTGCGCCTGGCGTCCGGAGGCCGAGGTAAGGGCCGGCCTGCTGCACATCTGGCAGGTGATGCAGGACTGCGTGACGGCCGGCTGCGGGCACGGCGGGATCCTGCCCGGCGGGCTGAAGGTGCGCCGGCGGGCGCCGGAGCTGTACCAGACGCTGACCGGTGACTCGTTCTCCACCGACCCGCTGCGGGTGATGGACTGGGTGAACCTGTTCGCGCTGGCCGTCAACGAGGAGAACGCCGCCGGCGGCCGGGTGGTCACCGCGCCGACGAACGGTGCGGCCGGCATCATTCCCGCCGTCCTGCTCTATTACCGCCGGTTCGTGCCGGGCGCCACCGACGACGGGGTGGTGCGGTTCCTGCTGACCGCCGGCGCGATCGGGGTGTTGTACAAGGAGAACGCCTCGATCTCCGGCGCCGAGGTGGGCTGCCAGGGCGAGGTGGGCTCGGCCTGCTCGATGGCGGCCGGCGCGCTGTGCGAGGTGCTCGGCGGCACCCCGCTGCAGGCCGAGAACGCCGCCGAGATCGGCATGGAGCACAACCTCGGCCTGACCTGCGACCCGATCGGCGGCCTGGTCCAGGTGCCGTGCATCGAGCGCAACGCGATGGCCGCGGTGAAGGCGATCAACGCCGCCCGGATCGCGATGCGCGGCGACGGCCAGCACATCGTCAGCCTGGACAAGGTGATCCGGACGATGCGCCAGACCGGGGCCGACATGCAGGTCAAGTACAAGGAGACCTCGCGCGGCGGCCTGGCCGTCAACATCATCGAGTGCTGAGCCGCTGAGGGGCTTTGCTGTCCGAAGGTTAGGCCGCCGACGCGTCGGCGAGTTCGGCGTCGATGCCGGTCCGCACCGCTGCGGCTGTGGTGGTCACCGGGTTGGCGGTGTTCGCGTCCGGCTGGTTGTCGTAGCACTCGGGCAGGTAGCCGGCGCCGTTCGCGCCGCCTTCTGAGTAGGTCTGGAAGCACACCACCACGGCGGTCGCCGGCAGGCCGGTGAGCTGGTAATGGCCGGAGTCGTCGGTGCTGGCGTAACCGAGGTATGTGCCATCGACACCCGTGGCTTGGACGTCGGCGTAGGCGATGCCGTTGCCCGCCGAGTCGCTGACCTGGCCGCTGATGCCCGCGCCGTCGGCGAGTACGGCGTCGATGCCGGTCCGGGTGGCGCCGGCTGTGGTGGTCACCGGGTTGGCGGTACTGACGTCCGGCTGGTCGTCGTAGCACTCGAACAGGTAGCCGGTGCCGTTCGGACCGCCATCCTGGGGACGGAAGCAGACCACCACTGCCGTCGCCGGCAGGCCGGTGAGCTGGTAGCGGCCGTTGTCGTCGGTGCTGGCGTAACCGCCGAGGTACGAGCCGTCGATCGAATAGGTCTCCACGGAGGTGTACGGGATCGGGTGGCCGGCCGAGTCGGTGACCCGGCCGCTGATGCCGGCGGCGACGGCGAGCTCGGCGTCGATGCCGGCGGTCACCGCGCCTGCGACCACGTGCACCAGAGCGTTGCTGCCGTTGTCGTAACACTCGTTCACGTACCCGGTGGGCGCCGGCTGGCGGACATACACCGCGTCGAAGCAGACGTTGTAGTCGCCTGCGGCCAGGCCGGGCAGCCGGTAGCTGCCGTCGGAGTAGTCCGAGCTGGCGGTGGCGTACTGGCCGGACTCGGGATCGTAGGCGTAGATGTAGACGCCGCCGAGCGCGGCGCCGTCGGAGCCGGTGACGTTGCCGGTGATGGCCGCGCCCGAGCGCAGCACCGCGTTCACGGTGACCGAGCCGGAGGAGGCCACCGTGACCGGGTCCGCGGTGTCCATCGAGGGCTGGTTGTCATAGCACTGCGCCGCGTAGCCGCCAGCTGCCGGGCCCTGGGCGTAGGAGGGGTCAAAGCACACCCGGTAGTCCCCGGCGGACAGGCCGCCGAGGGTGTAGCTGCCGGACTCGTCGGTCTGGGTGAAGTAAGCCTGGTCGTAGGCCCAGCTGTAGGCGCTGACCAGGACGCCGCTGATCGGCGCGCCGGAGGCGTCGGTGATCGTGCCGGTGATCAAGGCGCCCAGCTGCAGCTGGCCGTCGGCCGTGCTCAACTGGCCGGCGGTCACGGTGATCGGTGAACCGCTGCCGTCGGCCTGGGCGCCATAGCAGGTGCGCTGGTAGCCGCCGGCGGTGTAGGTCGGGTCGAAGCAGACCGTCACCTCGCCCGGCGTCACGCCGTAGAACAGGTAGCCGCCGTTGTCGTCGGTGCTGGTCGAGTTCAACTGGTTGCCCGAGCTGTCGTACACGCTGACCCAGACGCCGGGCACCGGGCCGCTGACGCCGGTGACGGTGCCACCAACCGCGCCGGCCTTCTCAACGGTCCCGTTCGCCGTGGTGGCCTGACCGGTCATCACGTCCACCGTCAGCCCCTGGTTGCCGGCGCAACTGTTGGTGTAGCCGTAGGGCGCGGCGGCCGAGGTGGTGTACGAGCCATCGAAGCACAGGGTGTAGCTGCCGGTCGGCAGCCCGGTGATGGCGTAGGCGCCGCTGCTGTCGCTGTAGCCATAGCCGAAACCCGCGCCGTACACCGAAGCCCAGATGTCGGCGACAGGGGCGCCGCTGGGGTCGGTGACGTGGCCGGTGACCGCGCCGGCCGTGGCGAGTTCGGCGTTGACGCCGGTGCTGATCTGGCCGAGCCTGACCGGCACGGGGGTGCCGGGGGAGAACGGCGGCTGGTCGTCATAGCACTCGTCCAGGTAGCCGGTGGCCGAGGACCCGCTCGCGGCCTGGCTGGAGAAGCACACCTGGTAGGACCCGGCAGCCAGGGCGGTCACGGTATAGCTGCCGTCCGTGCCGGTGATGGCCTCACGGCCGGACTGATTGGGGTCGTCGGGGTCGTAGGCGGACACCGAGACGCCGGGGATGGCGTGGCCGGCGGAGTCGGTGATCCGGCCCGAGATCGCACCGGCGACCGGCAGGTAGTCGACCAGGCCGGAGGTCATCTTGCCGGCGAGCACCGTCACCGGGGTGCCGCTGTCGCCGTAACCGTAGGGCTGCTGGCGGTAGCAGCCGGGCAGGTAACCGGTGGCTGAGCGGCCGGTGGTCTCGCTGTTGGGGAAGAAACAGAGCAGGTAGGAGCCCGGCGCCAGGCCGGTGACGGTGAACAGGCCGGTGGCGGCGGTGGTCGCTCCGGCCAGGTAGTCGCCGGAGCCCACCGCGCGAACCTCGACCACGGCTGCGGTGATCGGGTGACCCTGCTGGTCGGTGAGCTTGCCTCGCAGGCCGGTCCCGGTGCTGGCCGAGCGGGTCGCGGTGGTCAGGGTCGCAGCGGTGCCTACGTTTCGACTCTTGTCCCGCGGGAACACCGCGTAGCTGTAGGTGCTGACCGCGGTGAGGTGCTTGTCGGTGAACGTGGTCTGCCGGCTGCTCAGCGTTGCCACCAGCGTGCCGTCCGAGGCGCTGATCGGCGGGGTGTCGCCTGCCGATCGCCGGATTAGCACCCCGGCGAAGTCCGGGTCGGTGGGGTTGACCCAGGCCAGGCTGATCGAGCGGGCGTCGTTGCCTGTCGCCCGGAGGTCGGTGACCGGCTGGGGCGGGGTGCTGTCACGGGGCGGCTTGACGGCCGACCCCGGGTGGCTGGGCCCGGCAGCGGCAGGGCCGGTAGGGCTGCCAGCGGGTCCGGTGGCGTAGGACGGCGAGCTGGTCGCCAATCCCGTCACCAGGGACCCCGCGACGAGCAGGACAAGAGCAGACCGGCGTGCGCGCACATTAACTCCCCGTTAGAAATCTTGCGACCGGCCGAATTTAGCCTGGCAAGACTGACTGGTCTAGCCAAACGGGCAGAAATGGCTCGATCGGTCCTAAGTCGACATCAACCGCCGAGCGCGGCGGGACTGCTGGCGGAGATGCCGCGGCGCTAGCTGTCAGAACGGCTAGGCATGCTGCTTCATGGCCGGGCTGAGGGCCGCCCGGTTGGGCGCCGCGGGGCTGCCGAGGAACGGTTTCGCCTTGCGGAAAACGCCAGGGGCCGGTGACCTTTCGGTGACCGGCCCCTGGCGCGGGTGGTGGCTAGTGGACCGCTGCCGCGGCCGGGTCGATGTCGGCCACCTCGTCCTTGCCGGTCTTGATCATGGTGGCGGTGGCGAGCACCGCGACCACCGCGAAGATGGCGGCGGTCAGGAAGCCCCGGGACGAGCCGTGCGCCAGCACCTCGTGGAAGGCCCGGACCGCGGTGCTGTCCTGCAGCGCGCCGGCCGAGGCGCGCAGGGTGCCCGAGCCCTGCTGGGCCAGCTCACCGAAGTGCTGCAGCACGGTGGGCTTGGCCTGGCCGCTCTGCACCAGGCCGCCGAGCACCTGGCCCTGGTGCTTGCCCTCGTTGCGGGAGGCGGTGGCGAAGACGGTGGTCAGCACCGACAGCCCGATGGAGCCGCCGACCTGCTGGCCGACGTTGAGCAGCGCCGAGGCCAGGCCGGCCTCGTGCGGCTCGACGCCGGCGACCGATACGGTGGTCAGCGGTACGAAGATGCAGCCGATGCCGAAGGACATCACCAGCAGCGAGGGCAGCAGGTGGCCGGCGTAGCTGGAGTCGGCGGAGATGGTGGACAGCCAGAACAGGCCGCCGGCCATCACCACGGAACCGAAAAGGATCAGGTTGCGCGGGCCGATCCTGGGCATCAGTCGTGCCGAGAGCTGGGCGGCGATGCCGATGGTGAAGGCCACCGGCAGGAAGGCCAGCCCGGCCTTGAGTGAGGAGTAGCCCAGCACCAGTTGCACGAAGTAGGTGACGAAGAAGAACATGCCGAACATGGCCGCGCCGATGATCAGCATGACGATGTAGGCACCCGAGCGGTTCTTGTCCCGGAAGGTGCGCAGCG
>JAVEEO010000194.1 GCA_030840415.1 Pseudonocardiales bacterium
ACGTCGCAGGTCTCGACGACGGGCCCGGGCCGCCGGTTGAGCTGTTCTACTCAGCTCGGGTCGAGTAGTTGTCGCGATCCGCCGGCCGGATCCGACGGCCAGGCTCAGCGACATGGATGCCACCCTCCCGAGTCGCGCGATTCCCGCTACCCAGCTGTCCGGCGCCGTCCGCGTCCTGCTGCAACTGCTGGCAGGTGTGCCGGCCCTCGCGGTGGTCCGGCTAGCCCGGGCCACCATCGGCCGGCGGCCGGCCGGCCTCGCCGTCCTCGGCCGGTTCGGCGCCGGCCTGGTGGAGCTGGCCGGCCCGGTCGCCGCCGTCCTCACCGCGGCGCATGCCCGGCGCACCGTCCCGGCCTTCCGGTCGGCGACGCTGGGCTGCAGTCCGTGGCGCTCGGCCTTCGAGGCCGGCCGATTGACCGGCTACCTCGCTGCGCTTCCGGTGCTGGACAAGGCCGGTTACATCGACCGCTATCCGCTGGCCCAGCGCTGCCGCGGCGGCGAGCTGCCGGCCACCGGTGCCGAGCTCGACGAATCCTCCGGCTCGTCCGGGCGTCCCTATCAGTGGCTTCGCTCGCGCGCCGAACTGGACCAGGTCGAACGCGGCCTGGCCGTCCAGGCGGAATGGATGCTGCGAAGCCGCCACAACGACCGGATCGTGGTCCTCAACTGCTTCTCGATGGGCGCCTGGGCCACCGGCTCGTCGGTGACGGCGGCACTGCGCCGGGTGGGCACGATCAAGTCGTGCGGGCCCGACGCCGACAAGGCACTGGCCGCCATCGAGCTGTTCGGCCCGGATGCCTGCTACGTCGTCTGCGGCTACCCGCCGTTCCTTGCCACCCTGCTGGACGCCGCGGCGGCGCGCGGCCTGGACCTGCGTGACTGGGAGCTGTGGGGATTCGTCGGCGGCGAGGCCATGACCGAGGTCCTGCGCAGCCGGCTGGAGCGGGTGTTCTGCCAGGTCCGGTCCGCCTACGGCGCCTCCGATCTGGATGTCGGGGTGGCCGCCGAGACGGATCTCGCCGTTGCGCTCCGGCAGGCGGCCGGAGCGAACCCGGACCTCGCGCAAGCACTGTTCGGCCACACCGGCCGGCTGCCGATGGTCTTCCAGTACGACCCGTCGACCTATTGCGTCGAGACGATCGGCGGCGAACTGGTGGTCACCGTCACCCGGCGGTTGCTCTCGCCTCGGGTCCGCTATGCCGTCCACGACGCCGGGGGATCGCTCTCCTACCGCACTGCGCTGGCGATTGCGGGGGCGCACGGGGTGGAACTGCCCGTGGACGGGGCCGCTCGGTTGCCCTTCCTCTACGTGGCCGGCCGGGTGGATTCCACGCTGTCCTACCTGGGCGCCAACCTCTATCCCGAGGACGTGGACGCGGCCCTCGGCGTGCTGGCCGAGGAGCATCCCGAGTTCGGGCTGGGCGCCTTCTGCCTGGAACTCCTCGACGCCGCCGACGGCACCAGCGCCCCACGGATCCACGTCGAGGCGCGGTCCACCGCGGTGGCCGACCAGCTCCGGCGCGGTATCGCCGCCTGGCTGGTGGCGCACAACCGGGACTGGGCGGCCGCCGCGGCGGAGAACCCGAACGCCCTGGCCTTCGACATCCAGCTCGCCGACCCCGGCACCGGGGTGTTCCGGTGCAACGCCCACCGCATCAAGCGCCGGTACGTCCTGCACTGACACGTCCTGCACTGACACGTCCCGCACCGACACGTCCCGCACTGACACACCCGATCAGACATCCCTGAAATGGAAGGCAAGCACGATGAGCGAGACCAGCACCGCCGCCACCGGCCAGCAACTGGCCGCGAGCCTGCCGGCGGCACACCGGCGAGTACTCACCGCGGCACTGCGCGCCCCGAGCGCCCACAACGCGCAACCCTGGCGCATCCGGCTGGGAACCGGCCGCCGCTACGAGTTGCACTACGACCACCACGACTACCTGCCCGCCGATCCCGAGGACCGGGACGCCTACCTCTGCATGGGCGCGTTCTGCGAAACCCTCGCCCTCGCCGCCGCCGGCGAGGGCCTGGTCGCCGACCTCGACCTGGTGCTGCGGCGCACCGGCACCGATCTGCACGTCGCCGACGTGGAGCTACGGCCGGGTGCGGTCGCCGACCCGCTGGCCGCCGCCGTCGCGCACCGTGCGACGAACCGGTCTCGCTACACCGACGAACCGCTGCCCGCCGAGCTGACCGGCGCGCTGCGCGAACTGCGCTGCGTGCTCGTCCCGACCGGGCAGGTCGCCAGGATCGTCCGGCGTGCCTCGGTGCTGTCCTGGCGCGATCGTCGCTTCGTCGGCGACCTAGCGGCATGGATCCGGGCCGACTCCGACGCACCGGACGGGATGTCACCACGCCAACTCGGCCTGGCACGCTACGAATGGCTGGCGCTGCGGGCGGCGTTCGTCCTGGGCCGGCTGCCCGCGCCACTGGCCCGCGCCTACAGCGGACGCGACATCAGGTTGCTCGGCGAGGCACCGGCAGTCGCCGTGCTGTGTGCCGATTCCGACAGTCCCGCCGACCTGGTCGAGGCGGGCCGGCGGCTGTTGCGGGCCTGGACCACGATCTGCGCCCACCGATTCGGCTACCACCCGATCTCGATCGCCATCGACTGCCCGACCACCCGTCCGGACGTCGCCGCGCTGGCCGGTGGCCACGGCACCCCGGTCGCGCTGTTCCGGATCGGCCGCCCCACCGGGTCGGCCGGCGAGAGCAATCGGCACCAGCTTGCCGACGTGCTGCGCAGCTGACCGATCGCAACCGGTCGCCGGCGGCACCGCCCGACTCGCCGGCGCCGGCCCGCTACTCGGCCATCCCCTGCTCGATGGCCCATCGGGTCAGCTGCACCTTGTTGTGCAGCTGCAGCTTTCGGAGGGTGTTCTGCACATGGTTCTGCACCGTCCGATGCGAGAGCACCAACCGGTCGGCAACCTGCCTGGCCGTCAGTCCCTTCGCGACCAGCCTGAGCACCTCGGTCTCCCGTTCGGTCAGCCGCGCGGGCTCGGCGACGGCTCCCCCCGCCATCCGCCGGAACTCACCGAGGACGAGGGCCGCCAAGCCGGGCGAGAAGACGGCCTGGCCGGCGGCTGTCCGACGCACCGCCTCGATCAGCTCGTCCACGGCCGCGGACTTGATCAGGTAACCGCGCGCTCCGGCCTTCGCGGCAGCGAGCACGTCGGCGTCCTCGCCGGAGGAGGACAGCATCAGCACCCGGATCGACGGATCGGCCCGCACCAGACCAGCCGTTGCCTCGACACCGGTCATTGCCGGCAGTTGCAGGTCCATCAACACCACCTCGGGACGAGTGGCCGGGGCCAGCCGGACCGCCGCCTCGCCGTCGGCAACGCAGGCGACCACCTCGAACCCCGCATCGACCAGGTCGCGCTCCACCGCCCGGCGCCAGATCGGATGGTCGTCGACCACCATCACCCGGACCGGCGCACCATCCCGGCCCGCGAACTCCGCCATCTCATCGCTGGTCACGCAGTTCCTCCCGCGGTCCGCACCGGAACGACGATGTCGATCTCGGTGCCCTCGCCGGGTACCGAGCTGATCCGTACCTGGCCACCGAGTTCGGCGACCCGTCCCCGGATCGACTCGGCCACCCCCACCCGGCCCTCGGCGGCGGCTTCGTCCAGCCGGCCCGGCTGGATGCCGTCGCCGTCGTCGCGCACCGTCACCACCACCCGGTTGCCGAGATCCTCCAGGAAAACCCAGGCCGTGGCAGCTTCTCCTGCGTGTCGCTCGACATTGCGCACCGCCTCCCGGGTCGCGGCCAGCACCTCGTCGGCCACCTGACAGGCCAGCACCACCGGGGCATCGGGCACCGAAACGGTCACCAGCTCCGAGCGCAGCGCGACGAGGTCGGCCGTGAGGTTGCGCCGGCCGGCCGGCGGCGGCGCCAGCGCCTGGCTGGTGATCAGCGCGCGCAATGCGGCCTCCTGGACGGCGGCCTCCGTTGCCAGGTCGGCCCATTCGCCACCCGCTTCGGCGCCGCGGCGGTGCACCAGGCCGAGAACCTGCAGGACCCCATCGTGGATGGAGCGGGTCAGCCGATCGCGCTCAATCAGCCGGGCGTGTTCGGCAGCCGCCTCGGCACGCTCCTGCTCGGCACGCACCGCCGCGGTTGCCAGGTAGCCGACGATTCCCCCGACGATCACGATCAATACCCCGTTGGCCAGCGTCCGGCCGTCGTATCCCTCGCGGGCGACCACGCTGGCCGCGAACTGGACGGCGCCGGCCAGCACGCCGGCGGTCCCGCCGAGCAGCAGCCCGGCCTCGATCGCCGCACCGGCGCCCCAGATCGAGGTCAGGGTCGGCATGCCGCCGTGGAACTGATCCGGCTGCTGGGCCACCCGGGTGAGAATCGTCAGGGCCGCACAGATAATCAGGTCGGCCAGCACGAAGCCGAGCCGGTGCGCCCGGCCTGTCGATGCCGCCCACCCGACCACTCCGGTCACCAGCACCATGGCGACCGCCACCCCGAAGGCCACTGCCGGTTCGGCGTACAGGTCCCGCCAGCGCACGATCAGGTATCCGCAGAACAGCATCGCGGCGACCCGGAACACCGCCGCGGCCCGCCACAGCGACAGCAGCACACCCGTCGCGGCAGGTCGCCGGATCGATCCGGCCGCCCATCGCGGTTGCGCACGCCGAGGACCTCGACCGGTCAACACCCACCCCTGCCCGTCATCGCTTCTGCCATCTCGTGGCTGAAGCTACTATCCGGTCATGGTGAGCTGGGCCGAGTTCGCCGCGAGCGCGCCACGCATCGCTGCGGTCTTCACCCGACGGCACGCGGCGACCGGCAACCTGTGCATGCTGGCCACCCTGCGCTCGGACGGGTATCCCCGGATCAGCCCGATGGAGCCGCGGTTCTTCGAGGACCGGCTATGGCTGGCCGGCATGCCGGGCACCCGGAAGTTCGACGACCTGGCACGCGATCCGCGGTTCTGCCTGCACACCGCCACCGTGGACACCCACGTCGGCGACGGGGACGCCAAGCTCTGGGGCAAGGTCCACGACGAGCGGGACCCGGCGCTGCACCGGCGCTTCGCCGAGGACCTGTTCGCCGACACCGGCCTCGACCTGCGCGGCAGCGAGTTCGACCACCTCTACGACACCGACCTGACCGGTGCCTCCGCGATCGCCTACGACGGCAGCCACCTCGACATCACCGCCTGGACGCCCGGACAACCGGAACGGGTGACCCGCAAGCACTGACGCCCGTTTCCGTTCCCTCCGCGGGCGAGCGGCTCAGCCGGTGGGCTGCGCCGTCCCGGACGCCCAGATGGGCAGGTAACCGGCGTTGTACAGCACGAGGTTGCCGTCACTCTGTAACACCAGCAGGTTGCCGGCGGCACCCGAACTGGCTGTCGTCGTCCACAGCACCGTGCCCGAGGAGGTCACCAGCGCGAGGTTGCCGGCGGTCTTGACCGCCAGCCGGTCGCCGGCGGCGACGGCGGTGGCCGGCGTGGCCCAGACAACCCTGCCGGCGGAGTCGGTGAGCACCGCCCGGCCGGCCGTGGTGACGGCGAGCTTGTGGGCGTACGAACTCTCGCCGTTGCCGATGGACGAACCAGCGGCCAGGCTCTGGCCGCTGTGCAGGATGAACGGTCCGGTTGCCGCTACCGGTGTCGTGGTGGCACGGTAGGCGATCTCGCCGGTCAGGCTGGCCCCGGTGCTGAAGCGGCAGGTCTGGGTGAAGGTGGCGTCGAAGGCGATTGGCGCGTGGTCGGCGTCGAAGCCGACCTGTTTGATGGTCACGGTTGCGGTCGAGGATGCGCAGCCGCGGCCCTCACCCGTCACCAGGAAGCGGAACCCGTTCGAGCCGTCCCCGGTAGCCGGATGGGTTCCGACGGTGAGCGGCCCACCGCTGCCGTCGTCGATCCTGACCTCCCAGGCGGCGCCAGCATTCTGCGTGCTGGCGTGGAAACTGCCCGGGCCCTGAGTGGCCACCTGCATCCGCGCCTGGGCATCGGTGATGAGATAGGACTTGCCACCGCCGACGTAATCCCCGGGCTGGCTGTTGATGCGCAGCAGGGTACGTCCCGCCGGTCCGGTCCCGGCCACGACGGTAGCGATATTCCGGCCCCCGATCGGGACCGTCAGGGTTGCGCTGCGGGTGCCGGCGGCCCGTGGCGCGAAGGCCAGCACTACCGAGCAGGATGCGTGCGGTGCGAGCGTCCGGCCCGAGCAGCCGTCCGAGACGACCGGGAAGTCGCCGCCGTCGGCACCGGACCAGCTCGCCGAACCCGCGGCGAGGCCGGTCGTTGCGGTGTTGCGGAACCAGAGTGGCAGCAGCGCCGGGGACCGGGTGCCGACCGGGACGTGCGGCCAGGAGAACGACCGGGCGCCGGTGACCACGTACGGTGACGCTGACGGCTCGCCGAGCTGCAGCTCACCGAAGATGATCGCGTTGTCGTTGCTGGTGTAACCGCAGGTGGTCTGGAACCGCACGTCCAGCCGGGTGATCGCGGTGCCGCTGGAAGCGATGTCGACGATGGTGAACCGTACGTTCGAACAGCTTTGGCTGCCCTCACCGAGGGTGCCGTAGCCGCGTACGCCGTCGACGTCGTCGCCGTAGTAGGTACCGGTGGAGAAGGTCTCACCGTTCGGAGCCTGCAGGTCCAGGCTGAAGGAACGGTTGGCGGTGCCGCCGCCCATCGCGATGCTCAGCTTGTCGGTCCGGGCATAGCCGCCGACCGAGGTGACATTGGTGGGGTCGTACTCGACGGGGCCCGCCATCGGCGACGGTGGCGCCAGCGAGGTGGAGACACTCACCCGGACGGTGGACAGCAGACCGGCCGCTGCTGCCGGACCGGTGAACACCAGCGAGCTGCCCAGAAAGGCAATGAGTGCAGCACCGACCGTCATCAATTTCCGCACCGCGAACCCCCGATGAGCACACCGCCCCGACCAGCCCTCGTTGGCCGGTGGGCAAGGCTGCCCATTGCTTACCGCAGAAGTGATCTTGAAACAAGCGGCGTGCGTGTTCACAGGTCCGGAGTTGAAGCGGATCTCATCCGCAACCTTTCACCGGCAGTGGCGTTGTTAGGTATTCAGTAAGGAATTCCGGCCACCCGCACTCGAATCCGGCCCCGTCCGTGGAGGCTCCATGACCAAGCTCGTCCGTCCCAGGCGACACCGAGTCGCCATCCAGGTCGGCGCGGCCGCACTGGCCGCCGGCCTCGCCGTCGCCCTGACCAGCGGTCCCGGCGCCTTCGCCGCTCCCCCGGCCCCGGCAGCCGGCGCGAACCTGTCGCTGCTCGACGCCCCGATCGGCTTCGGCGACCTCGACGCCCGGACCGGCCAGCTCGCCCCCACCGTGGCCCAGCAGGACCGGGTCGGGCAACTGGGCGCCGTTGCCCGGTTCACCCGCTTCGGCACGGTCGGCTCGTTGATCAGGTACGGCAGCTACCTGGGTGCCGGTTACCCCGGCGACGCCGTCGCCGTCGCGCGGGCCTGGCTGAAGGCCAATTCGGTGCTGTTCCGGATGACGCCGGCCGAGATCGATGCGCTGCACGTGCTCAACGACCAGCGCCTGGCGGGCGGCGCCGGCCACGCCGTGCTGTTTCGCCAGCAGTACGGTTCGCTGCCGGCCGGCCAGGACGGCCTGATCGACGTCAGCGTGACCGGCGACAAGGTCGCCTACGTCTCGTCCTCGGCCACCGGCCCGCAGACCGCGCCGCCGCCGGCCGCCCTGTCGGCCACCGCGGCCTGGCTCAAGGCCGCCGCCAACGTCGGGCGCAGCGTCGCCCCCACCGCACTGTCGGCACCAAAGGTCAAGGACGGCTGGAACGTCTTCTCCGTGACCGGCTTCGGCCAGCAGCAGCGGGCCCGGCTGGTCGCGGTGCCGACCCCGGCCGGGCAGGCCCGGCCCGCCTACGAAACCGTCGTACTGGATGTGCGGGGCGGTTCGGCCCAGGCCTATACGGTATTCGTCGACGCGGTGACCGGCGCGATCCTGATGCGCTACAACCGGGTCAACCACAGCGAGGCCAGCAACCAGTTCACCGCGGCCTTCACCGACTCGGGCTGCGGGCCGGCGGTTCCGGCCGGCACGGTCGACGCCGCTACCAAGCAAATCGTGGTGGCAGCGACCTCGACGGTGCCGAGCAACGACATCCTGCTCAAGCTGGTGTTCCACGGCATCACCGTCGCCGCCAGCAGCGACGCCGGCGCCGGCCAGGAAGAGCTGACCTACGCCCCGGCCGGCGGCGTGCCGGCCGGCGACTACTTCGTGCAGGTCTGCCCGTCCCCTGCGCCGGTCGGGCCGTTCGTCGCGCCGCTCACCGCATCGGGGGTGTTTCTGTCCTCCGACACCGCCGGCCCGGCCGGCGCGGGCCTGCCGTACCCGCCGAAGTGGAAGTACTTCTTCAACGCACCGCCGCTGGACTACACCTCGACCGACACCCGAAAGACCGGATGCTGGGAGACCGTCAACCAGACCGGCTGTGACCGCAAGGAGCAGAACCTGGCATCCCGGGCGCCGTGGGACGTCGACCCGCACACCAACCTGCCGACCTTCACCACCTCCGGCAACAACGCGGTGACCGCCGAGTCGTGGCTGTCGCCGCTGACGCCGGGGCCGGCCGGTCAGCGCCCGTTCGCCGCGGACCGCAACTACAGTTTCTCCTGGACCAACAGTTGGAACACGTCCAAGTGCGACCCGGCCAACATCGCCACCGGCAACCGCAACGACATCGACGCGTCGGTGGCCAACCTGTTCAGCGGCCACAACCGGTTCCACGACTTCGCCTACTTCCTCGGCTTCACCGAGGGCAACTACAACGCCCAGCTGAGCAACTTCGGCAACGGCGGCATGCAGGGCGATCCCGAGATCGGCAACGTCCAGGCCGGTGCCGTCAGCGGTGGCGCGCCGTCCTACGAGGGCCGTGACAACGCCAACCAGATCGCCCTCAACGACGGCATTGCGCCGATCACCAACCAGTACCTGTTCCAGCCGATCTCCGGATCGTTCTACGCAGCCTGCTCCGATGGTGACTTCGACACCTCGGTGTTCGGTCACGAGTACACCCACCTGATCAGCAACCGGATGGTGGGCGGCCCGGACGACGGGCTGTCCGGGCACCAGGCCGGGTCGATGGGCGAGAGCTGGAGCGACCTGGACGCGCTGGAGTACCTGCACGAGTTCGGCTACACCCCGCAGAACGGTGAGAACCCCTGGGCCGAAGGTCCTTACGTCACCGGCAACAAGCAGCGGGGCATCCGCAACTACGGCCTCAACAGCAACCCGCTGAACTACAGCGACATCGGCTACGACGTCACCGGTCCGGAGGTGCACGCCGACGGCGAGGTATGGAACGCGGTGAACTACGACATCCGGCAGGCCCTGGTCGCCAAGTACAACAGCGCCTACCCCGAGTCCAATGCCGCCCTGCAACTGCGCTGCGCCCAGGGTGAGTTGCCGGCCGACCAGTGCCCGGGCAACCGGCGCTGGATCCAGCTGGTCTACGACGGCTGGTTGATGCAGCCATCGGCCGACAGCATGCTCGACGCCCGTGACAGCTACCTGGCCGCCGACCTGATGCGCTTCGGCGGCGCGAACCAGGCCGCGCTGTGGACGGCCTTCGCCAAGCGCGGCTTCGGCAGGGACGCGAGCACCGCGGGCACCGACGACACCGATCCGCGGCCCAGCTTCGTGGCGCGGACCGGGTCGCAGGCCGGCACGGTGAAGTTCACGCTGACCGCGCAGGACAAGGCAGGCACGCCCAAGGTTGCCGGTGCCGCGATCTACGTCGGCCCGTACTCGGCCGGCATCACCCCGGTGGCCACCTCCGACTCCGGCGGCGTAGCCAGCTTCACCGCCGAGCCCGGCAGCTACACCATCACGGTGGTCAAGGCCGGCTTCGGCGTCCAGAGCTTCACCCAGACGGTGACGGCGGCCAAGACGACCTCTCGCACGGTGGGGCTGCCGACCAACCTGGCCTCGGCGGCCAACGGGGCCACCATCACCGGTGATGCCACCAGCACCAATCTCACCGGGCTGATCGACGACACCGAGGCGACCAACTGGACCGACGACACCGCCGCCCCGGTCAACGTCAGCAAGCCGTCCGTGGTGGTGCATCTCGCCAACACCGCGACCGGCCCGGTGCTGGTCCGCTCGATTCGGGTCAGCGCCTTCACCCAGCAGACCGGCGGCCGGTTCGACGCGTTGCGACAGTTCGCCATCGCCGCATGCACGGCCAGCGCGGCCAACCTCGGCTGCACCGGCCCGACGGGTTTCAGCACCATCTACACCAGCCCGGCGAACGCCTTCCCGGCCGGTCAGCCCCGACCGCTGGCGCCCGACCTGCTGGTGCGCGGATTCGACATCCCCGACACGATGGCCACCCACCTCAAGCTGATCGTGCTGAACAACCAGTGCACCGGAACACCTGCCTACCAGGGCGATCAGGACAATGACCCGACCAGCGACAGCGATTGCGTCACCGGGTCCTCCACCACCAACCCGTTGCTGACCCCGCACGCACCGACGGTGAAGGCTGCCGAGTTCCAGGCCTTCACCTCGGCCCTGCGCTGACACTGAGCCGCGGTAACACTTTCCGGTAGTTCTGGCCGGCGGACCCGATGGTCTGCCGGCCAGAACTGTGTTCGGCAGAGCCCCCCACAGCTCCTCACCGGGGCATCGCCGGCGAACACCTCAGATGTGACCGGCGCTGTCCGATACAGAGAGAAGGCCGCTCAGGACGAGCGGCCTGCACGTCGTTCGGCAGCAGCGAGCTTCGCCGCGACGGTGGACTGCCACCTGTCGTCGCCGGCCAGGCGCGCCCCTGCCGACGACCCAACTCAAGGAGGAGTCATGAAATACCTGCTGGTTCGGACGATGTCTTCGGCAGCGGCGATGACCGCGATCGTCACGGTGGTCGGCGCCGGACACAAGTTCAACTTCTGAGAATTCTCGCGGGGCCCCGGTAGCAGCTTCGGGGCCCCGCGAGGTTCGCACGCCGAGCCGGGGGCGTCCATGTCCGTGATACCGAACTGGACTCCGTCGGCGGGAAGGCCCTCGTGGGTATGACCGACCGCCGCAGCCTCCTGCTGTACATGTGGACCGTGGTGGCGCTCACCGCTCCGCTGATCGCGCTGGTGGCCGGGCAGGCGCTGGAGAATCCGCCGTCGGACCTGGCCGGCCGTCAGGGCCTGATCCTGGCGATGTTCTGCCTCGTGCTCGTCATCGGCGAGATGTGGCCGATTCCGGTCGCCCGCGGCCGGGAGGCCGGTGACGAGATCACGGTGTCGAGCACCTTCGGCTTCGCGCTGGTGTTGCTCGCCCCGGTGTTCGTCACGATCGCCGCCCAGG
>JAVEEO010000198.1 GCA_030840415.1 Pseudonocardiales bacterium
TCACCTGCCGGCTGATCGACCGGCCGCTGCGCCCGACCTTCATCAAGGGCCTGCGCAACGAGGTCCAGGTCGTCATCACGGTGATGGCGCTCAGCCCCGACCACGCCTACGACGTGCTGGCCATCAACGCGGCCTCCGCGTCCACCCAGATCTCCGGCCTGCCCTTCAACGGCCCGGTCGGCGCCACCCGGGTCGCCCTGGTCGACGGCCAGTGGGTGGGCTTCCCGACCCACACCGAGCTGGAGCGCGCCACCTTCGACATGGTGGTGGCCGGCCGGCTGCTCAACGTCAACGGCGAGTCCGACGTCGCGATCATGATGGTCGAGGCCGAGGCCACCGAGAACACCATCGAACTGGTCGCCGGCGGTGCCACCAAGCCGACCGAGGAGATCGTCGCGGCCGGGCTGGAGGCGGCCAAGCCGTTCATCGCAACCCTCTGCCGGGCGCAGTCCGAGCTGGCCGCCGCGGCCGCCAAGGAGACCCGGGAGTTCCCGGTGTTCCTGGACTACTCCGACGACGTGCTGGCCGCGGTCACCGACGGCTACCGCGAGGCGACCGCCACCGCGCTCACCATCGCCGACAAGCAGGACCGCGAGCTGGAGCTGGACCGGATCAAGGGCCAGGCCAAGACCGACCTGGCCGAGAAGTTCGCCGGCCGCGAGAAGGAGATCAGCGCCGCCTACCGGTCGCTGACCAAGACCCTGATCCGCCAGCGGGTGCTGCGCGACAAGGTGCGCATCGACGGCCGGGGCCTGACCGACATCCGCACGCTGTCGGCCGAGGTCGAGGTGCTGCCGCGGGTGCACGGCTCGGCGCTGTTCGAGCGCGGCGAGACCCAGATCCTGGGCGTCACCACGCTGAACATGCTGGGCCTGGAGCAGAAGCTCGACACCCTGAGCCCGAACCGCACCAAGCGCTACATGCACAACTACAACTTCCCGCCGTACTCCACCGGTGAGACCGGCCGGGTCGGCTCGCCCAAGCGGCGCGAGATCGGGCACGGCGCGCTGGCCGAGCGCGCGCTGGTGCCGGTGCTGCCCAGCCGCGACGAGTTCCCGTACGCGATCCGGCAGGTATCGGAGGCGCTGGGTTCCAACGGCTCCACCTCGATGGGCTCGGTGTGCGCCTCGACGCTGGGCCTGCTCAACGCCGGCGTGCCGCTGAAGGCTCCGGTCGCGGGTATCGCGATGGGCCTGATCTCGGACACGGTGGACGGCAAGACCGAGTACGTGGCGCTGACCGACATCCTCGGAGCCGAGGACGCCTTCGGCGACATGGACTTCAAGGTCGCCGGCACCCGGGACTTCGTGACCGCGCTGCAGTTGGACACCAAGCTGGACGGCATCCCGTCCGAGGTGCTGGCCGCGGCCCTGTCGCAGGCCCGCGACGCCCGGCTGCACATCCTGGACGTGATGGCCGAGGCGATCGACCGTCCGGACGAGATGAGCCCGTACGCCCCGCGGGTCACCGTGGTCAAGATCCCGGTCGACAAGATCGGCGCGGTGATCGGCCCCAAGGGCCAGATGATCAACGCCATCCAGGACGAGACCGGCGCCCAGATCACCATCGAGGACGACGGCACCATCTACGTCGGCGCCTCCGACGGCCCGTCCGCGGCCGCCGCGGTGGACCGGATCAACGCGATCGCCAACCCGCAGATGCCCAAGGTCGGCGAGCGGTTCCTGGGCACCGTGGTCAAGACCGCGGCGTTCGGCGCGTTCGTCTCGCTGCTGCCCGGCAAGGACGGCCTGGTGCACATCTCCAAGCTCGGCAACGGCAAGCGGATCGGCAAGGTCGAGGACGTGGTCAACGTCGGCGACAAGCTGCAGGTCGAGATCGTCGAGATCGACCAGCGCGGCAAGATCAGCCTGGTGCCGGTGGCCGATGAAGCCGCGGCGCCCGCCGGCTCGGAGCAGACCCCGGCGGAGTCGTTCGTCGGCGAGTAGCGGTAGCAAGCCGGCTCGTACCGTACGGGGCGGGTGTCCGGACCTTCGATGGTCCGGGTACCCGCCCCGTCGGCTGTTCGGGCTGGCGGCGTCCGGCTATCCGATGGTTCGGTAGTCGACGAGCAGGTAGCCGCTGGGCGTGGTCAGGCTCCGGATCGGTTCCAGCCGCATCGGCGCCAACCCGTCGAAGAGCCGTCGGCCGCTGCCGATGACCACCGGCGCGACGGCAAGCCTGAGCTCGTCGACGACGCCGGCGGCGAGCAGGGCCTGGGTGAGCGAGATGCTGGCGTGCACGCCGATGTCGCCGCCCGGCCGGTCCTTGAGTTCCCGCACGAATCCGACCGGGTCACCCTCGATCACACTGGTGTTGGCCCACTCCTGCTCCAGCGGCGTGGAGGTCGCGACGTACTTGGCGACGCCGTTGATGAAGGTCGCGAACGGCTCGATGTCGCTGCTCGGCCAGAACCCGGCCCACTCGTCGTAGCTGCGGCGGCCGAGCAGAACCGCGTCCTGGGTGGCGATCAGAGCGGACCCGCTCGCGTCGACCACGTCGTCCCAGTCCACGAAGAACCGGTCCGGACTCTCGGCAACGCCGTCGAGGGACAGGAACTCGAACGCGACGACCTTGCGCATGCCGGACATCCTCCGCTCGACCGGGACCGCCGCACGCGGCCGGTA
This sequence comes from Pseudonocardiales bacterium, assembly GCA_030840415.1. Taxonomy (GTDB): domain Bacteria; phylum Actinomycetota; class Actinomycetes; order Mycobacteriales; family Jatrophihabitantaceae; genus Jatrophihabitans_A. Next base: position 2,625 of record JAVEEO010000198.1, read on the forward strand.
TGAGCGTCGAAGCCTAGCTCCTCCGGTCGGTGGACGCGGGCATCGAGCGCGGCCCGGGGCCGGGACGGCCGGTATCGAGCGGGCGGGAATGACCGCGCGAGGCCATTGGTTGCTGCTCCTGAGCGCAGTATTGTCTTGTACTCCGATC
>JAVEEO010000262.1 GCA_030840415.1 Pseudonocardiales bacterium
TGCAGGCGGCGATGATCTCGGCCGCGGTGGCCAACGACGGCAGGCTGATGAAGCCGTACCTGGTCTCGGAGGAGCAGGCGCCCAACCTGGCGGTGCTGAGCCACCCCGATCCGCAGCTGCTCAATCAGGTGATGGACCCCGACCAGGCCAACCAGTTGACCGCGATGATGGTCGACGTGGTGAACAAGGGCACCGGCAAGGCCGCCCAGCTCCCCGGAATCCAGGTGGCCGGCAAGACCGGCACCGCCGACAACGGGCCGCAGAAGTCCGACGGCAGTTACGTCAACCAGCCGCACGCGTGGTTCTCTGGCTTCGCGCCGGCCGACAACCCCAAGATCGCGGTCGCGGTGGTTCTCGAGAACGGCGGGGTGCGCGGCAGCGAGACCACCGGCGGCCTGGCCGCCGCGCCCGTGGCGCAGGCTGTGATGAAGGCCTATCTCGCCGCGATCGGGGTTAAATGATGGGCTGTGCACGGCAGCGACACAGTGAGGACCTCCGATGACGGCAGCACGGCTGGTAGGCGGCCGCTACGAGATCGGCGAACTCCTCGGCTATGGCGGAATGGCCGAGGTGCACAAGGGCAAGGACGTCCGGCTCGGCCGCGATATCGCGGTGAAGGTGCTGCGGGCCGATCTGGCGCGTGACCCGACGTTCCAGAACCGGTTCCGGCGTGAGGCACAGGCCGCCGCCGGGCTGAACCATCCCTCCATCGTCGCGGTGTACGACACCGGCGAGGACGACGGGCCGGAGGGGCACACCCCTTACATCGTGATGGAATACGTCGAGGGCCGGACGCTGCGCGAGGTGCTCAAGGTCCAGGACCGGCTGCCGCCGCAGCAGGCGATGGAGATCACCGCCGAGGTCTGCGCGGCGCTGGACTTCTCGCACCGCTCGGGCATCGTGCACCGCGACATCAAGCCGGGCAACGTGATGATCACCGAGACCGGTGCGATCAAGGTGATGGACTTCGGGATCGCCCGGGCGCTGGCCGACAACGCCGCGACCGTGACCGCCACCGCCGCGGTGATCGGGACCGCGCAGTACCTGTCCCCGGAACAGGCCCGCGGCGAGTCGGTCGATGCCCGCTCGGACGTGTACTCCACCGGCTGCCTGCTCTACGAGCTGCTCACCGGACATCCGCCGTTCACCGGTGATTCGCCGGTGGCGATCGCCTACCAGCACGTCCGGGAGAACCCGCAGGTGCCGTCCTCGGTGAATGCGGTGGTGCCACCGGCGCTGGACTCGATCGTGATGAAGGCGCTGGCCAAGAACCCGCTGAACCGGTACCAGACGGCAGCCGAGATGCGCGCGGATCTGCAGCGGGCGCTGGCCGGTCAGCCGGTGGAGGCCGAGTCGGTGATGACCGACGCGCAGCGCACCCAGTTCATCGCGACGGCAGGGCGACCGGCCGCTCGGGCCGGGGTGCTGATACCGACCTACGAGGACGAGGACGACACCGCCCACCACCGCGGGGCGTTGATCTGGACCGCGGTGGTGTTGGCGCTGTTGCTGGTCATCGGCGGAACGGCGTTGTACTTGCTGAAGAAGGACAACGGGCCGGCGAGCCCGGTGCTGTACCAGGTCCCGGCGCTGGCCGGGTTGTCGCCGGCGGCCGCGATCGACAGCCTGCGGGCCAACCACCTGGTGGCGGCGGCCGGAAAGCCGGAGGGCAGCAACGGCCCGTGCAGCGCGGGCGGCGATTCGGTGGTGTTGAAGAACCCGACCAAGGGCCAGGTGTGCACCCAGAACCCGCCGGCCGGCCGGGAGGTGGCGGACGGCACCACGGTCCACTTCACCGTCTACGCCGGGCCGGCCGATGTGCTGGTGCAGCAGGTGGTCGGGCTGTCCTACAGCGAGGCGCAGAAGGCGCTGGCCTCGGAAGGGTTGGCGGCCAGCCGGGCCGATGTGGACAGCGCGAAGCCGGCCGGGCAGGTGATCGGCCAGGACCCGCCAGCTAACGCGTCGGTGCCGCCGGGAACGGCCGTCAAGCTGCAAGTGGCCAATGGCAAGGTCAAGCTGCCCGACGTCACCAAACTGACCGAGCAGCAGGCCCGGATGAAGCTGAATCAGCTGGGCTTCACCACCATCGCGCGGTCGGACACCGCACCGGTACAGCCCGGTTTCCAGGTCGGCCAGGTGATGGCGGTCGATCCGACGCCGGGCATCTTCTACGACCCGTCGACCACGATCACCCTGACGGTGGCGGTGAAACCGCCCTGTCCGACGCCGACGCCTACACCGACGCCGCCCACCTCGAGTGCGTCACCTTCGGGTACCGGTACGCCGTCGTCCAGCGCGAGCGCCAGCACCTCGGCGTCCAGCAGTTCGCCGTCGGCGACCTCGAACCCGTCCTGCACCCCGGGCTGAGCGAACACCGAGCAGCTCGGCTACCCGAGCATCCCGGCTACCCGCGCGCTCCCGCAGGTAATCCCGAGTGCTGCGCGGCGCAGTCCCCGGACGTTCCTCAGAAAGGTGGCAAGCGTCGGTTCGGCTGAACCGGTTGGTAAGTTCGGCGTTGGTCGACCGGCTGATGGGTGCGCTTGGGCCGAGCTAGGTGTGCTCGGCGTTGACTGATCGGCTGGTGGCAGCGTCGGTTCGGCTGAGCTACGTGGCGCGCTGGGCGTTGGCTGATCGACTGGTGGCAGCGTCGATTCGGTCGAACCGGTTGGTGAGCTCGACTGATCGGCTGGTGGGTGTGCTCGGGCTGGCTTGGTCAGTGAACTTCGCCGATCGGATGGCAGCCTCGACGCTGGCTCGGCTCGACCCTCTCGATCGGTACCCAGGCGCTGCCAGCGCTCGGGCGGATCGGTGCGATAGTGCCGTCCCGCCGGACTGATCCACCGGCTGCTGCCGGTGTCGGCATCCCGGCTGACCCGCCAGCCGGCCACGGTCTTGGCATTGTGGTGCCGGCGGTGCAGCGGATGCAGGTTGCCGGCGCTGGTGCTGCCAGCCGGGTAGGCCGCGATGTGATCGAGGTCCGAGCGTCGTGCCTGCCGGGTACAGAACGGGAACGTGCATTCACCGTCACGCGCGATCACGTGATCGCCGAGGTGCTGGGGTGGCCGGTACCTGGTGGTGCCGTAGTCCAGCAGTTGCCCGCTGACCGGATCGGTGACCAGCCGGCGCCAGGTGGCGGTGGGATCGTGCGCGAGTTGGCGGGCATAGCCGGCGGGAATCGGGCCGTAGCCGTCGAGCCAACCCGGCTCGTCATTCCGGCCGGCCAGGGTTGACAGCGGCACCGTGACGCTGATGCTCGGCCGGTGCCCCTGCACGGTGGGCAGATCGCCATCGATGCCGTTGAGCACCCCGTTCACCAGCGCGTCGGCTCGCAGCTGATCCATCGTCCGATCGTCGTCGGCCGGTGCCAGCCGGGCGGCGGCATCGACCCGGTCGTAGAGCAACTGTGCCTGGGCAGCCGGCAGCAGCGCCATCAGCCAGGACGTGCCGTGATCGGCCGGCGCGATCCTGATGTGCCGGTCGGCCACCGACCGCTGGTGCTTGTGCTCTGCCGATGCCGGATCCAGTTGCAGGGCCGCCCGTTTGGCGGTGCGCTTGAGCTGCACGGTGGACTGCTGAGGTGCCGACCTCAGCACCCGGGCCTCGTAGTCGGGCAGCACCTCGTCGGGCAGTGCGTAGGAGGCTTCGGCGATCGCGGTGGCATGGGCCGGGCCGATCCGGCCCTCGGACAGCGCCAACACAGTGGTGGGCAACTGGCGGCACAGCCGCTCGGCATTCTTGAGCAGATTCTGGGCCGCCGGGCCGGAAAGCCCGAGCGCACAGCCGACCTCTTCGACACACCAGTGCTTGGTCGATGAATCTCGTGCTGAGATAAGGCTCAGCAGCGACAACTGCCGGGCCGCCCACCAGGACTGCTGGTGCTGTTGACCGGCGAGGGCATCGATGCGTTCGGCGGCGGTCAGCGCGGTGAAGTCCAACGCAGCCAACCGAGCCGACTCGGCCAGGCCGGGCCGCTGCCAGGCCAGACCCTGCTGGAGCGCCTCGGCAGGCTCGGCAGTGGCATCGGCGGGATCGGCGAAGACCAAGGGTGCATCAACGGACTCTGGCCACTCGACGAGTACCAGTTCGGCGGGTGGCTCGGCAGGCAGCGCGGCTTCATCCAGCGGCGGCAGGCAATCCCACTCGCTGAACCCCCACCTATCGAGCTCCCGTTCACAGGAGTCGACCTCGGCTGCGATCATGCCCTAAAACTAGACCAACCCTCTGACAGTTCCTGAGGCCTACGACTTAGCGATCGCGATTGACCAGTATTTGCCGGGAATTTCGGGGGGAGGGTGCTGAAGGGGCACCGCGCTTCCAGTACCGCCAGGTCGCGCATCGCGTAACGATGGTGCTCGCACTCCTCCTCCATCACCACCCCGAGGCAACTCGCGACGGTGCGGAGCTCCTCGGGGTAGCCGGGCGCGGGCGCCCGGGTGCAACCGCGTTCCAGGTCATCGTCGGTGAGGCCGTCGACGAGCGCGCGAACCAGCGCCATCCGCTCAGCGCGTACCGCCATCACCTCCGCATACGACGGGGACGCCTCGAGGTCCATCCCGAGCGCTGCCGCGTCGGCCGGTGGATACGCCGTCTGTGGCAGGGCAATCCGGTGATTGATAGGGCAGTGGCTGGTCGAGAATGGTCCGGCTGGCCCAGGCATCGGTGGCGTAGACCAGATGGCGCATCGTCTCGACGAAGGACCACTCGTCGTCGACCCGTTCGTGCCGGAGATCGATGGCCGCTACGAGTGCCTGCGAAATGGTTGGTGCAGTTCCACAGAGCTGACCAGTCTCGCCGGACGCGCTTGCGGAGCGCTCGACCTCGACGATGCGGTAGCTGGCGTCCAGGAACTCGCCGATGACACCGTGGCACCTCATCGAGGCCCGGGAACGCGCAGACAGTCAGTCACGTCATACTGCGACTACTCGCCAATCTCGCTGCCAGGCCGCGATAGGGAACCCACGCCGAATGGGTCGCCGACAGCCAGCGCATCGAATCCGGCTACCAGGCCAAGGCCGACGCAGAACTCGCCGCCCGGCAGGACGCCGCCGACAGGTAGGCCCGCATCCTGCAACGCGAACCTCGCCGCCGCATACGACCGAGCCGAAGCGCGGAACGCGGGATAGCCGAGGCGCACCCCGCCTTGTAGCGTTGGCTGGCGTCGTCTCCCCCTCTCGAAGGAGTGAAGTGAGTACTGCGGTTGTCACGGCGATTCTCGCGCCGCTACTCACGCTTCTTGCAGGTGCCCTACTTCAACGCGATTCGGCTTCAAGAGCGCGCAAGGAGTTGCTTGAATTGGCCGAGCTACGAGAAAAGGTAGCTACCGAGCAGGGGAAAATCGTCGACGTCCTCATTGAGTCGCGCTTACGGTTGGCTTACAGGCGGGCATCCCGGCCCAAGAGTGTGCCCCGCTTGGTGACCGCGGCGGCCCTTTTGATGATCAGCTCGTATGCCTTATTCCCCGTGGTTTCGTACTACAGCGAGCGAGCCAGTAGAGACGCTCAGCAGGTAGCCCGCGCACAAAGCCTCCAACAGTTCGACGTAGCGAAGCGCTTCGCAGACGACCAAGCGCTTGGTGAGCGCTTAGTGACTGCTATGAATTACGCTGGTATAGCTGCTGCGGTCGCAGGGATGTGCTGCGCTATTGCGGCGGGAGTTTCACTTCTCGTCTGGGTCAACCGCGAAGAACCGCATACGTGGGCCCGCCTGCTACGCCTGCTAGGAATTCGGCGGACGACTGAGAGTGGCACACACGGCGACGGCGACAATCCTGAGGCGATCCGCGCCAAGCCTAGTCATGCCGATAGCACCGAGCGTGAGCGCCTGGCGGACATCGCCGCCAGGCGCCGTATGCGACGTCTGGCACTGCGCAACCCGAACCTGCTGTAGCGGCGCCGCTGGAGGGGGGGTCCCCTGGCCCCGTCGACCGCTTCCTCCCGGCTAGGGCAACCGCTCGGCCCGGGCCACCGTTGCCGACCAGAGCCGTTCGATGGTGTCCCACATCGCGCGGTGATCAGCGCTGGACCCGCCCGCCCGACTGGGCCATCGCGGCAACCCTTCCCGGCTCGGCTCCGTCAACCAGAGATCAGTAGGACTTCGGCAGGCCCAGCGAGTACTGCGCCACGAAGTTGAGCAGCATCTCCTTGCTGACCGGGGCGATCCGCATCGCGCGGACCACGCCGAGCAGCGCGCCGAGGCCGTACTCCGCCGTCAGGCCGTTGCCGCCATGGGTCT
>JAVEEO010000246.1 GCA_030840415.1 Pseudonocardiales bacterium
CTGCTGATCGCCGAGCCGAGCGATCAGCCCGTGACGGTGGCCTGAATGGCCGGGATGGAACAGCCAGTGGAGGACTCCGAACTCACCGTCCTGTGCATCACCGGATGGTGCCGCAACGGCAGCACCATCCTGGGCAACGTCCTCAACGAGGCACCGGGCTTCTTCCACGTCGGCGAGATCCACTTCCTGTGGAAGAACTCCGCCGGCCTCGGGGTGAACAACCTGTGCGGCTGCGGCGCCACCCTGCCCGAGTGCCCGGTGTGGTCGGAGATCCTGCCGGTCGGGCGGCCGGCCGGGGCCACGCCGGCCGAGCACGCCGCGAACGTGATCCGCCGCCAGCGCGCGGTGGCCCGGACCCGGCACACCTGGCGGATCATGAAGAACGGCCTCGACGCTGGCGGTTCCAGCGACCTGCGCGAGCACGCCGAGCTGATGACCGGCATCTACCGCGCGGTCGCCGAGCGCACCGGGTCGCGGGTGCTGGTTGACACCACCAAGATTCCGGGTGAGGCAGCCGTGCTGCCGCGACTGCCCGGCATCCGGACGGTGTTCGTGCACCTGGTGCGGGACCCGATGGCGGTGTCGAACTCCTGGCGGACGCCCAAGGACTACGTCTACACGATGTCGGCGAGCAAGAACACCGCGTACTGGCGGGCCTTCAACATCGCCTCCCGGGCGATCCTGCGCCGGTATCCGCAGCAGTCGATGCTGCTGCGCTACGAGGACTTCATCGCCGATCCGGCCGGCACCGTCGACGCCCTGCTGCGGCTGTGCGGCGCCGACCCGGCCGGCAACCCGGTGCACGGCCAGACCGTCTCGCTGCACACCAACCACACCGTGACCGGCAACCCGGACCGGTTCCGCCACGGGGAGACGGTGATCCGGCCGAAGGACGACTCCTGGCGTACCGGCCTGCCCCGGCTGGCCCGGCTGGCCACCCTGGTGGTGGCCTGGCCGATGGCCTGGCGCTACGGCTACCGCAGCACCGGCGGCCTCCGGCGGCCGGCACAGCCGGTCCGGCCACCCCGGCAGGTACCGCCGCCGCGGCAGGTGGCTCCGCAGCCCCTGAGCGTTGCCGCGCCGCACGGGACCGCGCCGGCCGAGCCAGCTTTGGAGGACGGGACCGTTGGATCTGGGTCTTGAGGGCAAGGTCGCGCTGGTCGCCGGCGGCTCGAGCGGGATCGGCCTGGCGGTAGCCACCGAACTGGCCCGCGAGGGCGCGCACGTGGCGATCGCCGGCCGGGACGCGGACAGGTTGCAGGCCGCCGTGCACGGCCTGCGCGAGGTGGCTGAACATGCCGCCAAGGGCGGCCGGATCACCGGCAGCAGCCTCGACCTGACCGACCCGGACGCCGCCCGGCGCTGGGTGGACGAGGTGGCCACCGAGTTCGGCGCGCTGCACGTCGTGCTGATCAGCGGCAGCAGCCCGCCGATCGGCACCACCGCCCGCTTCGACCTCGCCGACTACCAGGCGGCGGTGAACCGGGTGCTCTACCCGGCGATCAACCTGGCACTGGCCGCGGTCGGCCACCTGCGTGCCGCCGGCTGGGGACGGCTGCTGTTCGTGGCCTCCGAGACCGCGGTCGAGCCGATCGCGCCGCTGGTGCTGTCGGGCATCACCAGGGCGGCGCTGGTGCGCTTCGCGCAGGGGCTGGCCGCTGACCTGGGACCGGCCGGCATCACGGTCAACGTGCTGGCCCCGGGCACCGTCCGGACCCCGCCGGTCGAGCGGGCCGCGGCCCGGTTGGCCGCCGACGACAGCGAGTACGAGGCAAGGCTGGCCGCAATCGGCGCGCACAGCGCGCTCGGCCGGCTGGCCCGGCCGGAGGAGATCGGCGCGGTGGCGGCGTTCCTGGCCAGCGAGCGGGCCTCCTTCGTCACCGGCACCGTGCACCTGATCGACGGCGGCGCCGGGGCGATGGGCCCGGACCTGCCCCACCTGAGCGGTACCGCCCCCGACACCTTCACCTGAGCACCCATCACAGCATCACCGACCAGACCGGCAGCAAGTTCGACCACCACGAGCACGCCCGTTCACCGAAAGGAAGATCATGACCACCCAGTCCTTCACCGAGCAGGACGTCGAGAGCTTCTTCGACCAGACCACCTCGACCTACCTGAACTTCTGGGACAGCTCGGGCGTGCTGCACACCGGCTACTTCGACGGCGACGATGACCACGACTACCAGGCGGCCGCCGAGCGCACCTCGGACGTGGTCGCCACCGAAGCCGGCATCAACGCCTCGTCCTACGTGCTGGACGTGGGCTGCGGCTGCGGGCCGTTCCTGATCTACCTGGCCGAGCGCTTCAACTGCCGCGGTGAGGGCCTGGACCTGTCCACCGAGCGGATCAACTTCGCCCGCGGACTGCTGACCGGCGAGCACGCCGGGTTGAATGTCAACTTCACCCACGGTTCGGCCACCGCGATGCCGTACGAGGACAACACCTTCACCCACGTGGTCAGCCAGGACTCGCTGTGCCTGATCCCGGACAAGCCGAAGACCCACTCCGAGGTGTTCCGGGTGCTGCAGCCCGGTGGGGTGTTCGCGTTCTCGGACTTCCTGCAGCCCAAGACCGACATCAGCGAGCGGGGCCGCAAGCACGTCTACGACCGGGTGCGCTGGAATTACGGCTACTCCTACCTGGGCTACCAGCAGGCGCTGGAGGACGCCGGCTTCGTGGTCACCCACGCCCGCAACCTGGAGCCGCAGATCCGCCAGACCTACCGGGTGATTGGCAAGGCCGCCACCGAGCGGGCCGCCGAGACCGACGACCCGGCTGCCCGCGAGTGGATGCTGGGCTTCGCCGAGTCCTGCGGCGAGATCGAGCACGCGATCGACCGCGGCGAGTTCGGCTGGGGAATCTTCGTCGCCCGCAAGCCGGCCTGAGCCGAGCCCGGGACCGGAGAGGGAAAGGACCGCATGACCGTCACCGAAGCGAGTTCCACAGTGATCACCGAGCCGTCGCAGGCCTCGGCCGGCCGCCAGTTCGTCGAGGCCTACCGCCGCGACGGCCGGGACGCCCGGATCGAGCTCGACTACACGATCACGGCCTCACTGGGCAGTACCCGGCGCAAGCCGCGCCGGCCGACCCGGTACCTGCTCAAGAACGTGGTGTACCTCAACCAGCAGCCGCGCCACGCGTACTGGCACGAGACCGCCGCCCAGCCGGACGACCCGGCGGTGCTGCACGGCGAGGAGCGCAGGGAGCTGGCCAACCACTTCCACTCCTCGCCGATCCCGGACCTGCACACCACCACCGCCTGGGTGCAGCTGCCCGACGGGCTGGCCGAGGACCCGGTGGCGTTCGAGTCCTTTCTCAACGCCCGGCTGATCATGCGGCTCGGCACCGCCGAGAACCACACCCTGCTGAGCATGGAAGGTGGCCTGCTCACCCTGCCGCAGATCGGCCGGCTGACGGCGTCGGCGCCGTTCGACTCCGGACTGCTGGCCGCCTGCGACGCGACCGAGCAGATGGGCTGCACCGCCGACGGCGTGGTGATGAACCCGGTCGACTACTACCGCTACCTCGAGACCGGCCGGCTGATGCAGACCCTGGAGGAGAACGGGGTCTTCATCGTCCGGACCCGGTTGGTGCAGCCGGGCACCGCGCTGGTCGGCGACTTCGGGCACGGCGCGCAGCTCTTCGACGCCGGCCGGTCGACGATCGAGTTCGCCGAGCCGCCGCCGGGCACCTTCGTCGAGCCGGGGGTGGCGATCAAGGCCGAGATCTGGGAACGGGTGGTGGTGAACCTGCCGTTCACCTTCCACCTGGTGACGCTGTAGTCCGGTGTTGCCCGACCAGCCCCTGACAGCTGCCGCCAGCCCGTCCGATCAGCCGGACGTGCTGGTGATCGGCGGCGGCGTGGCGGGATTGTGGTGCGCCTACTTCCTGCGGCTGGCCGGGCACACCGTCACGGTGCTGGAGCGCGGCGCGGTGGGCGATCCGGACGCCTGCTCGTCCGGCAACACCGGCTTCGTCGCCAATGGCGGCGTGCCGATGGCCGCCCATGCCGGGCTGTGGCACGGGCTGCGCTCGCTGCTGCGTCCGGACGACCGGCTGGCGCTGCGGCCGAGCCTGGACCGCCGGCGGTTGCGCTGGCTGTGGTACCTGCACCGGGACGGCAGCCCGGAGCAGGTGCGGCGCAGCGCCGGCCTGATGATCGAGCTCAAGCGGCGAAGCCTGCAGATCCTGCACGGCCTGCCGAGCAACGAGCTGCCGGATTTCACCCCGGCGGGCGTGGTGCAGGCGTACAAGTCGGCCGAGGTCTTCGAGCGGGCCCGGCAGGCGCTGCCCCGGGCGGTGGCCAGCGGGATCCGGCTGCGCGAGCTGGCACCCGACGAGCTGCGGGAGCTGGAGCCGGACGTCGAGTTCGACATTGCCGGCGCGCTGTACAACGAGGGCGGCGGCTTCCTGCGGGTTCCGCACTTCCTGCACTCGCTGGCCCGGACGCTGACCGGCCTGGGGGTCGAACTGGTCGAGCACTGCACTGTCGAGGGATTCGAGGTCGCCGGCCGCCGGGTCAGCGCGGTGCGCACCGGCACCGGCTACTACCGGCCGCGCGAGATCGTGGTGGCGGCCGGCAGCTGGTCCGGACCGCTGGCCCGGATGCTGGAGGTGGACCTGCAGCTGGAACCGGTCCGCGGCTACAGCATCACGGTGCGCCGGCCCGAGAACGGACCGCGCGGGCCGGTGCTGCTGATGGAGGGCACCGTGGCGGTGCGGCCCTGTGACGACGAACTGCGTTATGCAGCCGACCTGACGCTGACCGGGATGGACACCTCGATCGCACGACGGCGGGTGGCCCGGGTGCTGCGCACCGTGCACGAGCACCTGCCGGCGATGCGGCGCACCGAGACGGTGCAGACCTGGGCCGGACTGCGGCCGTGCACCCCGGACAGCCTGCCCTACCTCGGCCGGGCACCGTCGTTCGACAACGTCACGGTGGCCACCGGCCACGGCCACAGCGGCATGGGGCTGGCGCCGGCCAGCGGCCAGCTGGTCGCACAGCTGCTGGACGGCAGCGCCCCCGCGTCGGAGCTGGCCCCGTTCCGGCTGGACCGCTACGCCGCGGCGCCGCCCCGGTTGCGGCCCCGGCCTGCCAAGTCCCGAACCAGCACCGCCCCGACCATCGGAGGATCGCAATGACCGCTCTCGCCCCCGACGCGCCCGTCGGGGTGATCGGCCTGGAAACCATCTTCACCAAGATTCCCGGCCACATCCGCAACCCGAGCACCTTCGACTTCCCGGTGATCTACGAGGTGGTGGAAGGGGCCACCGCCGAGCGGGTGGTGACCCAGGCCGACCCGACCCTGATCGAGCCGTTCTGCCAGGCCGCGCAGAAGCTGCAGGCCCGCGGCGCGGCTGCCGTCACCACCGGCTGCGGGTTCCTGGTGCTGTTCCAGCAGCAGCTGGCCGACGCGGTGACCGTGCCGCTGTTCGCCTCCAGCCTGACCCAGTTGCCGATGGTGCACCGGATGCTGGCCGCCGACCAGCACGTGGGCGTGCTGACCGCCAAACAGGCGTCGCTGACCCCGCGGCACCTGGCCGCGATCGGCGCCGAGTCGGTCCCGATCCGGGTGGCCGGCATGGAGGATCAGCCTGAGTTCCGCGAGGTGATGCTGGAGGGCCGGCGCGCCGAACTGGACGTCGAGCGGATGCGTGCCGAGGTGCTGACGGTGGCCGGCCGGCTGGCCGGGGACCAGTCGCTGGGCGCGGTGGTCCTGGAGTGCACCGACCTGGTGCCCTTCGCCAGCGACATCCAGCGGCTGCTCGGCGTTCCGGTCTTCGACATCGTGACGCTCACCAACATGGTGCATGCCGCGCTGACCCGGCACCCGTACCGCTAGTCCTAGCGCCAGCCGGCTGGTTACGCGGCTGACGGGTGGGTGGCCGCTCGCTGGCTAAGCTGCGG
>JAVEEO010000265.1 GCA_030840415.1 Pseudonocardiales bacterium
GTCGACCAGATCGCGGACAAGGTCTGCGCGACGATGATGGTCTACGCCGAGCGCCCGTCCAGCCGAGAGAAGGACCTCGTCGACCTTGTCGTGCTGGCCATGACCCAGCAGGTCGACGGCGATGCGCTCGCGGTCGCGATCGCAACCGAGGCACGTCGAAGGGGCCTGGCACCGTTCGAGCGCTTCGCTGTCCCGAGCGGGTGGGGCGCGGTCTACGCAAGCCTGGCCACCGGCGTGCCCTACTGCGACGACTACCGCGACGTACACGCAGCGAAAGAACTCATCGCATCGTTTATCAACGCAGCGCTCGACGGACATGCGAAGGGCAAGACATGGCTGCCGGATCGCCGCGCTTGGCATGGCCGAACACGCCTGCGATAACCGCTGCCGACACGAACGCGCATGACGGCGATTCCGCCCGGAGCAACCGACCATGGCCGTAACCGGCGCGTGTGTCGGCGACGCGAATATCTGGCACGACGGCAAGACCACGACGATCGCGTCGTAGGCGTTCGGTTGCATGGCGACACAACTCGATAGCGGACGGGATCGGGCGACGATGCTCGGAGCCATTTCGCGTAACCCTGGGAGTCGGCGCCCGGACGCCGAGTGAGGAGAGATTCGGCGGCGTGGGTAGGGACCTGGAACCCACGTCGCGAATCGCACCAGCGTGCATCGGGCGTGCAACGCCGCTGCCGCTAACAGGTCGTCGCAACCAACTCAGCCAACGCACCGAGGTCAACAGGTTCGGGGCATTCGTACGTAACCAACCCAGCCAACGCCCAGCGGAAAACGTTGACACGGTAGGGGTCACTGGTCGGGTAGCCCCGGCGCATTGCTGCTAATAAATAACCCCTGAGTTCCGATGGGCCCTTCTGGTCGTTGTAGCCCCAGGACGTTGGGGTTCTTGGGTGATATTGGCCTGGTTCAGCATTCTGATGACTTTTCAAGATCGCTGAGGGTCTATCGTCTCCACGACCGCTCTTTCCGGATCGGTGAACTGTAGAGGAGCCCCGGTTGAGCCTGGCGGTCGTGCGCGATCTGCGGGAGGCTCGCGTCCCGGCCGGGCCGGATGAGCTGGCGGCGTTCGAGACCGATGTGCTGGCCGGGTTCGTGCTGGCCCGGGCGGCGGCCGGGCTGGCCGATGCCACGATCCGTTCGGACGTGCTGCACCTGGAGCAGGTGCGGGGGTGGTTCGGCCGGGCGTTATGGGAGATGGAGCCTGCCGACGCGGACGCGTACTTCGGGGTGGTGCTGCGGGGTGCGGCGAAGGGCACCCGGCTGGGCCGGTCGCAGGCGCTGAGGACCTATTTCCTGTTCCTGGAGATCCGGCACAAGGTCGAGATCCACCAGCTGACCGGCCGGGTAGCGGATTGCCCGGTCGATGAGATGAACCGGCCGCGGGGAGTGGGCCGGGCCGCGTTGCGGATCCCGCCGTCGGCGGCGCAGGTGACCACGCTGTTCACCGGGTGGCGGGCCGAGCTCGCGACCTGCCGGAAGTTCGCGCCGGCTGCCCGCAGTTACGCGGCGGCCCGGCTGATGGCCGACGTCGGGCTGCGGGTGAACGAGGTCAGCCATCTCGATCTGGATGACATCAAGTGGGACCTGGGCCGGTTCGGGAAGTTGCACGTCCGCCAGGGCAAGGGCGCTCGCGGATCCGGGCCGCGCGAGCGGATGGTGCCGCTGATCAACGGTGCCGGGGCGAGCCTGAAGTGGTATGTCGAGGATGTGTGGCGCTGCTTCGATGATGATCACGCCCGGCCCGGTGCCCCGCTGTTCTGCTCCGAGCGCCGTAACGTCGACGGCAGCGCGGCACGGGTGGGTAACGAGACGCTGCGCTCGTCGCTGGCCGGGGCGGCAGAGGAACACCTACCGGGCTGGCTCGAGCGGCTCACCCCGCATGTGCTGCGGCACTTTTGCGCCTCGCAGCTCTACCTGGGCGGGATGGACCTGGTCGCTATCCAGCAGACCCTCGGGCACGCCTGGCTAGCCACGACCATGAATTACGTTCACGTCCATGCCACCCACGTCGAGGACGCCTGGATCGCCGGTCAGCAGCGCGCGGCCGGACGGCTGGAGGGACTGTCGCGGTGAAGTGGAACTTGCGTCTGGCCGCCGCCAACCGCGGCATCTGGAAGGCTAGCGAGCTGCAGCGGATGCTTGCCGAGGCGGGCTTGGTGATCAGTGCGGGGAAGATGTCCGGGTTGTGGTCGGGCAGCCCGGCCAGCATCAAGCTCGAGGACCTCGATGTCATCTGCGCGGTGGTGGGCTGCGGGGTGGAGGAGCTGCTGATCGCCGAGCCGGGCAAGCACGCCAGAGCGGCCGGTGACCCGCCCGGCCAGCAGGCCGCTGCCCGCTCTTCTTCCGGCGGTTCGGCGGTCACGCCTCGGCGCCGAGACGGCCGCTCGCTGCCGCCGGCCTGATGCCCGCCCGCCGGCCTGCCGATGCCCCGGCGACCAGCTGCCCGGACTGCCTGTCCTTCGGAGCCTGCTACGGCACCGAGTCCTACTGCCGGGCCTGTTATGACTTCACCCGCCGCTACCGTCCGGGCGAATGTGTCGGCTGCGCGCGGGTCGTCGCGGTGAAGAAGGGACATTGCCGGCTGTGCTGGCTGCAGGCCGGCGTCGCCGCCACCGGGCGCAGGATCACCTCGGCCGACTTCGCCCGGGCCGGCCGCCATCAGCAGTTGTCGTTCGCGGGAATGACCCGGCTCGGCCACACCAGCGCGCAGCCTGTCGTCCCGGCAGCCCGAGGGGCTCAGCCGCCCGCCGTGGATGGAGGGACCCAGCTGCAGTTGCCGATTCCCGGTGAATCGCTGCACTTCGACAAGGCTCATTGGGTCGCGTCGGCCCTCACCAGCCAGGCCCTGGAGCAGGCCAGGCACATCGCCGCCGAACTCGCCGGGACCCGCGGCTGGAACCGGCGGATCGTGACCGAGACCGGCCGGGCGCTGGCCGTCGTGCTCGCCGCTCACCTGCCCGGGGACATGATCGCCTGGTCCGCGCTGTCACCAGCTCTGCATTCCCGGGACCTCAGCGTCACCCGCACCGCCGAGATCCTCGCCATGGCCGGGCTGCTGCACGACGACCGGGTGCCCTCCTTCACCGCCCTGATGCGCCAGCGGCTCGCGCTGCTGCCGGCGCCGATAGCCGCCGATGTCGGGCACTGGCTGCGCACCCGCAGCGAAGGCGGGTCCCGCAGCCGACCCCGCAACGAGCACACCGTCCGGCAGAATCTCAACCGGGTCCACCCGCTGCTGCTGCAGTGGGCCGGGCGCTACGCCCACCTGCGCGAGGTCACCACCGCCGACATCATCGCCGCCATCGAGCCGCTGTCAGCAAGCCTGCGTCGGCAGACCGTCCTGGCGTTGCGCTCGCTGTTCGGACACTGCAAGAAGACGAGCCGAATTTTCGCCGACCCAACCAGAACAATCCGCGCCGGCCAGCAACCGCTGAACCTCATCCAGCCGCTCCAGCCTGCCGAGATCACCGCCGCCACCACGGCCGCCGTCACGCCCGCCACCCGCCTCGCACTCGCCCTCGCCGCCGTGCACGCGGCCCGGCCCAAAACCATCCGGGAACTGCACCTCGCCGACGTCGACCTCGGCAACCGGCGGCTGGCCATCACCGGCCGGACCCGACCGCTCGATGACCTGACCCGCCAACTGCTGCTGGCCTGGCTCGAGCACCGCCGCGACCGGTGGCCGGGCACCGCCAACCCGCACCTGATCATCAACCAGCAGACCGCCATGACCACCAGGGCGGTCAGCGAGAACTGGCTGACCGAGTCCTGCCGCGGCCTGACCGCCACCCTCGAACGGCTCCGAGTCGACCGGCAACTCGAGGAAGCCCTCACCTGCGGCGGCGACCCGCTGCACCTCGCCGCCGTGTTCGGCCTCGACGACACCACCGCGATCCGCTACGCGGCCATCGCCCGTCAGCTCCTGGAAACCCCAGCCGAGCAACACCATCCCCGCGAGCTCCCGCGAACTCAAGGATCAGAACCGCCCACAGAGCATGAGCATCCCTGAGTTCCCGCCGAAGACCCTTCAGTTCGCCTGAACTCTGGGCAAAG
>JAVEEO010000273.1 GCA_030840415.1 Pseudonocardiales bacterium
GCCTGATGGCCGGCCACGAGCTGGTCACCGAGGGCTTCCGGGCCGGTCAGGTCGGCTCCAGCGCGATGCCGCACAAGATGAACACCCGCTCCTGCGAACGGGTCAACGGGCTCGCGGTGATCGTGCGCGGGTACCTGTCGATGGTCGGTGAGCTGGCCGGCGACCAGTGGAACGAGGGCGACGTGTCCTGCTCGGTGGTGCGCCGGGTGGCGCTGCCGGACGCCTTCTTCGCCCTGGACGGCCTGCTGGAGACCACCCTTACGGTGCTCGACGACTTCGGGGCGTTCCCGGCCGTGATAGCCCGCGAGCTGGACCTCTACCTGCCGTTCCTGGCCACCACCAAGGTGCTGATGGCCGCGGTCCGGGCCGGTGCCGGCCGCGAGCAGGCCCACGAGGCGATCAAGGAGCATGCCGTCCGGGTGGCCCTGGACATGCGCGAGCAGGGTGCCGCCGACAACGACCTGCTGGCCCGGCTGGCGGCCGACCCGCGGCTGGGGCTGGACGCCGGCGCGCTGGACGGGCTGCTGGCCGACCCGCTGACCTTCACCGGTGCGGCCGCCGACCAGGTGCGAGCGGTGATCGCCGCGGTGGACCTGGCGCTGGAGAGCGAGCCGGCCGCCGCCGGCTACGTCCCCGAGCCGATCCTCTAGGGCTTGGTGCCCGGCCACGAAGCCATCATCGCGCCGCCGTCCCTCAGCTTGCTGAACGCTCCGGTGACCAGGTTGTAGTCGAACAGCACGTAGTGCGGCTCGACCCCCGAGCGGCAGTCGGTGCTGACCCGCTGCCCGAACGTCACCAGGTCCGCGTCGATATGGACGATCGGTGTGTCCGCGGCGAGGCCTGCCGGAATCCGGAGCGGTCGGGTAGCGCCACCGTTTTCCAGCAGGATGTCGTAGCTGCCGCTGCCGCAGCCGACGGTGTTCTGCAGCAGCGTGTGACCGTTGCTGAGCGGCCAGGCATTCCAATACCCCATCTGGTACTGCCCTGCCCCGGTGGTCAGCACCGTCGGCGAACCGCCCGAGACCGGCTGGAGGTACAGCGCGTCGACTTCGGAAGGTCCGGTCAGCTGGCTGCACCGCTCCAGGACCGACGTGCCGATCCACCACTTGACCGGCACGCAGTTCGCGTAACCGTCCGGCAGCGGGTACGCCCGGACGAGGTCGCCGGCGTTGGACACCAGAACGAGCGGACCCCGGTCGATCGCGGCGACGAACTGGCCACCGTCGGGCAGGTACAGCGCGCTCGCCGCATCGAGCCGGCCGTGCCCGGCCAGGTCCGCGGCGTAGCTGTGCAGCAGGTGCCCGGCGGTGCTGTAGCGGACCAGCCGCTCGACGCCGTCCACGGTCTGCTGGAGCAGGACGGCCAGCCCTTTCGGCTGGGTGTAGCTGACGAAGGAGCTCGCCCGTGTGGTGAAACCGGTCGACAGCTCACCGGATCGCAGGCTCACCTCCTGGTACCGGGTTTCGTCGTTGCTGATGCTGCGCACCATCGCTCGGGCGCCATCGGGTGACCAGGCCACCAGGAGGGTGTTTGCGGGCAACCGGTCGCTGATCAGGTACCGGCCCCCGGCCGGGTCGTAGAGGTAGAGCGAGGCCGGCGACGGGTCGCCAGCGTTGTAGGGCAGCAGCAGCCGCCAGCCGGATCCCACGGCCGACCAGGGCACCTGGGACCGGGAGCCCTGCTGACCACGTGGCAGGTAGGGCGGTGCGACCACCGCGGTCGGAGGAGTCGGAGCGGGCGCGGGAGCGGAGGTGGGGACGGACGGTGACGGGCTGGCCGCCTGGGTGGCCGGCGGGTTGGGAGAGTGCTTGCCATGGTTGGCCACGCTCGAGACAGCCGTGACTCCGAGGGCCACCGCGACGACCGCGGCCGCGGCGAGGACCGGCGCCAGCCAGCGCGCGTGCCGCGCCCCGTTGGCCCGGTGATCGAGGTCGAGCGGGGTCAGGTCACCGGCGTCGGCGTGATCGTCGAACAGCGCGAGCCCGGCCGGCGCCTCGGCCGGCGCCCAGTCGGCCCCGCCGTCCCCGCCCTCCAGCAGCGCCTGTCGCCGCTGGGCTGCCAGCCGGTCCAGCCGCTCCTCGGTGACCTGGTCGGCCTTGGCGTCGAACGCGGCCCTCAGCCGTTCTTCGGTCCGGGGGTTCATCGAGCGTCTCCTAGTATCGTTTCGAGCTTGTCCATGCCTCTGCTGGCGTTGGACTTCACCGCTCCGCGCGAGATGCCCAGCGCCTGGGCGATCTCGGCCTCGGACAGGTTCGCCCAGTACCGCAGGGTGAGCACCTCACGCTGGCGGGCCGGTAGCTGCCGGACGGCGGCCAGCACCTGCTGGTGGGCCGCTGCCAGCAACAGTTCGCTGTCGGCGGGTTCGGCGTCCTCGAGCCTGGCCAGGCTCAGGTGCCGGCGGGCGGTCTGGCGCTTGCGCAGCACCGACCGGGCGTTGTTGACGACGGTGGTGCGCAGGTATCCCAGTGCCGCTGCCGGCTCCCGCAGCCGGTCCCGGTGCTGGTGCAGGGTGGCGAACGCGTCGTGCACCACGTCCTCGGCGCTGCCGAGGTCGTCGACGAGCAGCACCGCCAGCCGGATCAGCGACAGCCGGTGAGCGGCGTACAAGCCGGCCAGATCGAGCTCGATCACTTGGGTCACTGCCCTGTCCGTTCCTGCCGGTACGACCCGGCCGTCCCCCGTGCGAAGTATGTTCGCCTGTCAGACGCGCAGAGTGGCCGGAGGTTGCATTCGATCCGGCTGCGGCGCCCATCGTTACCCAGGTGTGACAGGATTCGGGCCGTGACCCCGACCCCGGCCACCGAGCGGCCCGGAAACCAGCCCGACGACCGGGCCGGCGAGCTGCCCGACAGTGGCCTGACGCACGTCCACTCGGGCAAGGTGCGCGACCTGTACGCCACCGACACCGGCCACCTGATCATGGTCGCCAGCGATCGGATCTCTGCCTACGACTACGTGCTGCCAACCGAGATCCCGGACAAGGGCCGGATCCTGACGGCGATGTCGGTGTGGTGGTTCGACCAACTCGCCGACCTGGTCGACAACCATCTGCTCAGCTACGACGACGAGTTGATCCCGGACGCCTGGCGCGGCCGGGCGATGCTGTGCACCAAGCTCGACATGATCTCGGTCGAGGCGGTGGTGCGCGGCTACCTGACCGGGGGTGGCCTGCTGGACTACCAGGCCACCGGAGCGGTTTGCGGCATCCCGCTGCCGGCCGGCCTCACCGACGGCGACCGGCTGCCTGAGCCGATCTTCACCCCGGCCGCCAAGGCCGCGGTGGGCGAGCACGACGAGAACATCAGCTATGCCGCCGTCGTCGCCCAGGTCGGCGACAAGCTGGCCGGCCGGCTGCGCGAGCTCAGCCTGGCCATCTACGCCCGGGCCCGGGAGCTGGCCGCCGGCCGGGGGATCCTGCTGGCCGACACCAAGTTCGAGTTCGGCCTGCACTCCTGCACCGGTCAGCTGATGCTCGGCGACGAGGTGCTGACCCCGGACTCGTCCCGGTTCTGGCCGGCCGACGAGTGGCAGCCAGGCCGCCGGCAGCCCAGCTACGACAAGCAGTACGTCCGGGACTGGCTGGCCTCGCCGGCCGCCGGGTGGAACCGGCACGGCGGCCAGCCGCCACCACCGCTGCCCGAGGACGTGGTGGCCGCCACCCGGCAGCGATATCTGGATGCGTACGAGCGGCTGACCGGGTTACGGTTCGGCGACTGGCTGGCACCGAGCCGGTAGTCGGACGCCTACCCGGAAGGACCTGTCGCGATGCTGGTCGGTACCCGCGTCACGCTGCGCGCCCTGACCGAGGCCGACCTGCCGAGGTTGACCGAGTTCAAGAACGACGTGGAGTTCGAGCTGCTCGGCGGCGGTGACCCGCCCCGGCCCCGGACCTTCGAGCTGGTCCGGGACTTCTTCGCCGAGCAGGCCAAGGACAAGGACAGCCTGACCTTCGCCATCGAGGCCGACGGGCGGTTCATCGGCGACTGCGGCCTGTTCAACGCCGACCGGCGCGGCGGCACCGCCGAGGTCGGCATCGGCATCGGCGACCGCGACTACTGGGGCCGTGGCTACGGCCGGGAGGCGCTGCGGCTGCTGGTCGACTACGGCTTCCGGCTGCAGAACTTCCGCAAGCTGTGGTTGAGCGTGCACGCGGGCAACGAGCGGGCGATCCGGTCCTACCGGGCGGTCGGCTTCGTCGAGGAGGGCCGGCTGCGCGAGCAGGTCTGGTCCGGCGGCCGGTACGAGGACATCGTGCTGATGGCGCTGCTCCGTTCCGACTTCGCCGCCGACAGCTGAGGTTCGCTGCTCAGATCGTCGCCAGCCAGCGACGGGCCTGCGCCGGCGAGTTCAGCCGGACCAGCGTCAGGTCCGGGCGCTGCTCGAGCGCGGCCAGCACCTTGCTCCTCACCTGGGCATGCGTCGACCACGCCCAGCGGATCGGGTGCTCCGGGTCGAGCCAGTCACGAATGCCCTCGGTGTTGCCGTTGAAGATCGGCTCGCGCAGCAGCGCCCGGCGCGCGGAGCGGCGCAGCACCCGGTGCATCACGGTGCGGCGCGGGTAGTCCAGCCAGACCAGGGTGTCGGCGCGGGCCAGCAGCAGCGGCCGGACCTGGCCGTACTGCCATTCGGTCACCCAGCGGTCGCCGGCGGCCAGCGCCTGGACGTCACCTTCGAACTGGGGCCGTGGCACCCAGCCGGGGCCGTGGAACAGCGAGTCCAACTCGGTGTAGCGCAGCCGCCGGCGGCGGGCCAGCTCCGCGGCGAGCGTCGACTTGCCGGCCCCGGACGAGCCCGCGACCAGTACCCGCTGCACGGACGCCGAGGCTACGCCGGCCGCTGCACCGAGTCGGATGGACAACGGCCGTTCCGGCCGCTGCACTACGCTTGCCCCACCAAGAAGAAGGAGCGAGCAGATGGCCCGCGTGGTAGTCGACGTCGTGATGAAGCCCGAGATCCTGGACCCGCAAGGCCAGGCCATCCTGGGGGCGCTGACCCGGCTGGGCATCCAGGGCGTCAATTCGGTGCGGCAGGGCAAGCACTTCGAGCTCGACGTCGACGACGATCTCGACGACGCCGCCGTGACCAAGCTGGCCGACACCCTGCTGGCCAACCCGGTGATCGAGGACTTCACCATCTCCCGCTGAACCTCTGCCCTGAACCCCTGCCCTGAACCCCTGCCCTGAACCCCCTTGCCTGAACCCCCTTGCCTTGTGCGGCCCGAAACGTCGCTGGCAGGGGGCCCGCAACGACGTTTCGGGCCGCACAATGCAGTCCGGGGCCAACAATGCAGGGGCGAGCGGCGGGTGGCAGGCCGCCCGAACGGCAGCC
>JAVEEO010000342.1 GCA_030840415.1 Pseudonocardiales bacterium
ACGACATGGCGGCCCTGGAGGACGAGGGCCTGATCCACCAGCCGCACACCTCCGCCGGCCGGGTGCCGACCGACGCCGGGTACCGGCTGTTCGTCGACCGGCTCACCTCGTTGAAGCCGCTGTCGGCAGCCGAGCGGCGGGCCATCGAGAAGTTCCTGGACACCGCGGTGGACCTCGACGGCGTGCTGCAGAACGCGGTCCGGGCGCTGGCCCAGTTGACCCGCAACGTGGCGGTGGTGCAGTACCCGTCGCTGTCGCGGTCGAGGGTCCGGCACATGGAGACCGTGCTGCTCAGCCCGTCCCGGCTGATGCTGGTGCTGATCACCGACACCGGCCGGGTCGAGCAGCGGGTCGTCGAGCTGCCCACCCCGGTCGAGCCGGACGACGTCGCCGATCTGCGCACCACGCTGAACGCCCGGCTCCGGGACCAGCGGCTGGCCGACGCGCCGGCGATCGTGGCCGACCTGCCCGCCGCGGCTCCCGGGCACCTGGGCCCGCTGGTGAACATCCTGAGCGCGGTGCTGCTGGAGGCCCTGGTCGAGCACCCGTCCGAGCGGGTGGTGCTGGCCGGCTCGGCCAACCTGACCGAGCGTTCGCTGGACTTCCCGGCGATCCGGCCGGTGCTCGAAGCCCTGGAGGAGCAGGTGGTGCTGCTGCGGCTGCTGGACCAGCAGTCCACCGCCGCGGGCCAGATCCTGGTGCGGATCGGCAACGAGAACGCCTACGAGGGTTTGCAGACCACCTCGGTGGTGTCGGCCGGCTACGGTCCCAGCGGCATGTCGCTGGGTGGCGTCGGTGTGCTCGGGCCGCGCCGGATGGACTACGCGCACACCATGGCGCGGGTGGCCGCGGTGGCCCGTTACGTCGGCGACCTGCTGGCCGAGGGCTGAGTTCCTCCTCCGCAAGCCGGCTGAGGAGCGGTGGCCCGTGCCGCCTGGACGCTTCCGTACACTCGGTTCCGGTGATTGGCACTCGGAACTGATGAGTGCCAAGTAGTGACCGAATGCCAGGTAGCGATCGAGCGCACGTAGCGATATTGGGGTGAATGCAGCGGTGGCAGGTACCGTCCGGAATTACTACGGGCTGCTCAACGTCGGCCGCGATGCCACGGCTGAGGAGATCAAGCGGGCCTACCGCAAGCTCGCCCGCGAGCTGCATCCCGACGTCAACCCCGACCCGGCCGCGCAGAACCGGTTCAAAGAGGTGACCACCGCCTACGAGGTGCTCTCGGACCCGGAGAAGCGCCGGATCGTCGATCTCGGCGGCGACCCGCTGGCCTCGGCCGGCGGCGCGGGTGGCAACCCGTTCGGAGGCAACTTCGGCGGCTTCGGCGACATCTTCGAGACCGTCTTCGGCGGCGCCGGCGCGGGTGGTCGGGGCCCGCGCAGCCGGGTGCGTCAGGGGGCCGACGCGCTGCTGCGGATCGAGCTGAGCATGGCCGAGATGGCCTTCGGCGTGCAGAAGGACATCGCGGTCGAGACGGCGGTCACCTGCCAGACCTGCCAGGGGGACGGGTGCGCGCCGGGAACCCGGCCACGCACCTGCGACACCTGTGGCGGCCGGGGCGAGGTCCAGTCGATGCAGCGCTCGCTGCTGGGACCGGTGATGACCAGCCGGTCGTGCCCGACCTGCGGCGGTACCGGGCAGCAGATTCCCTCGCCGTGCCCGAACTGCTCCGGCGAGGGCCGGGTGCGGGCCCGCCGGACGATCTCGGTCGACGTGCCGGGCGGCATCGAGGACGGCATGCGGATCCGGATGACCGGCCAGGGCGAGGTCGGTCCGGGTGGCGGCCCGGCCGGCGATCTCTACATCGAGGTCACCGAGCAGCCGCACGACACCTTCACCCGCGAGGGCTCGGACCTGCACTGCACGGTGGCGGTGCCGATGACCGCCGCGGCGCTGGGCACCGAGCTGACCCTGACCGGCCTGGACGCCGAGGAGCGGGTCGAGATCCGGCCGGGAACCCAGTCCGGCGCGGTGATCACGCTGCGCGGTCGCGGGGTGCCGCGGTTGCGCAGCACCACCCGGGGCGACCTGCACGTCCACGTCGAGGTGCGCACCCCGACCCGGCTGGACGAGACGCAGGAGAAGCTGCTGCGGGAGCTGGCCACACTGCGCGACGAGGACGTCAGCGTGGGCGGCAACCGGGGCGGGTTGTTCTCCAAGATGCGCTTCGGCACCCGCTGAGCCTGCTCACCCTGCCGACGAGCCTGTGACGCCGCCGCTCTTCCTGGTCCCCGACCTCGGCACCGGCGACACCGTCATGCTGACCGGCGGCGAGGCGCACCACGCGGCCACCGTGAAGCGGCTGGCGGTGGGGGAGCCGGTGCTGCTCTCGGACGGCCACGGCGGCCTGGCCGAGGCCCGGGCCAGCCAGGTGAGTCCGGACCGGGTGGTGTTCGAGGTGCTGGCGCGCAGCTCGCTGCCCCGGCCCGAGCCGTGGCTGGTGGTGGTGCAGGCCCTTCCCAAGGGCGAGCGGGGCGAGCTGGTCGTGGAGTTGCTCACCGAGCTGGGCGCGGACGAGATCGTGCCCTGGTCGGCGGCCCGATCGATCGGCCAGTGGCGCGGTGACCGGATCGCCAAGGGCGTCGCGAAGTGGCAGCGGACGGCGCAGGCGGCGGCCAAGCAGAGCCGGCGGTCGCGGATCCCGCTGGTGACCGGGTTGGCCGGCAGCGGGCAGGTGGCGGCCAGGATCGCCGCCGCCCGGACGGCGCTGCTGCTGCACGAGGAGGCCGACCAGCCGCTGGGCCGGCTGCAGGTGCCGGCCGAGGGCGAGCTGGTGTTGGTGGTCGGGCCGGAAGGTGGGCTGTCGCCGGAGGAGCTGGCGCTGTTCGGCGACCGGGGCGCCCGGCCGGTCCGGCTCGGCACCGAGGTGTTGCGGACCTCGACGGCCGGCGCGGCGGCGCTGGCGGTGCTGTCGGTGGCGGTGGGCCGGTGGGGCTGAACCGCGGGGCCGTGCCCGGTTGCGTCAGGGCCTCGCGCTAGCGTCTGCCGCATGGACGATTGCCTGTTCTGCAAGATCGTGGCCGGTGGCATCCCGGCCAGGGTGGTGGCCGAGGGTGAGCAGTGGCTGGCCTTCGAGGACGTCGACCCGAAGGCGCCGGTGCACGTGCTGGTGGTGCCCCGGCGGCACCTCGCCGACATCGGTGAGCTCGGTTCGGACCCGTCGTCGGCGGCCGCGGTGGTGGCCGGCATAGCGGAGGTGGCCAGCCGGCTGGAGCTGACGGCGTACCGGACGGTGCTCAACACCGGGGCCGGGGCCGGCCAGTCGGTCTTCCACGTGCACGCCCACGTGCTCAGCGGCCGTGACCTGGGCTGGCCGCCGGGCTGATCGCCGGCAGACCTCGACGCCGGGCCGGGTCCGCTCCGGTGGAGTTGTCCCGGATCGGGCATATCAAACAGTTTGGTTCTCGCCGAGGACGGGTAAACTAGGAGACGACCCACCCGTCCCGCGGTTTCCTCCGGAGTAAGAAAGCAGCGCAGAAGCACTTGTCGGAACCGACACCAGCCCGACCACGTCAACGCGTGCGAACCCCGTTCGTGGTGCCTGGGCGGCTACCGATGGTGGGCCTGCTCGGACCGCGCGACGAGCTTCTCAAGCTCATGGAAGCGCGGCTCGAATCCGAGATCCACGTCCGTGGCAACGAGATCACGGTGACCGGTGAACCCGGTGACAATGCCCTGGCCATCAGGCTCTTCGAGGAGTTGGTTGCACTCATGCAGTCCGGACACGACCTGACCCCGGACTCGGTCGGGCGCACTCTCGGCATCCTGCAGGCCGACACCGAGCAGCGCCCGGCCGAGGTGCTCAGCCTCAACATACTGTCCCGCCGTGGCAAGAACATCCGGCCCAAGACGGTCAACCAGAAGCGCTACGTCGACGCCATCGACGAGCACACCATCGTCTTCGGCATCGGCCCGGCGGGTACCGGCAAGACCTACCTGGCAGTGGCCAAGGCGGTGCAGGCGCTGCAGGCCAAGCGGGTCAACCGGATCATCCTGACCCGGCCGGCGGTGGAGGCCGGCGAGCGGCTGGGCTTCCTGCCCGGCACCCTCAACGACAAGATCGATCCGTACCTGCGCCCGCTGATGGACGCCCTGCACGACATGCTCGACCCGGAGTCGGTGCCGCGGCTGTTGCAGGCCGGCACCATCGAGGTCGCGCCGCTGGCCTACATGCGCGGGCGCACCCTCAACGATGCCTTCGTCATCCTGGACGAGGCGCAGAACACCACCCCCGAGCAGATGAAGATGTTCCTGACCCGGCTGGGCTTCGGCTCCAAGATCGTGGTCACCGGTGACATCACCCAGGTGGACCTGCCCAACGGCAGCAAGTCCGGGCTCCGGGTGGTGCGCGACATCCTCAGCGATGTCGAGGACATCGAGTTCGCCTACCTGGACTCCAAGGACGTGGTGCGCCACCAGCTGGTCGGCAACATCGTCGAGGCGTATTCCAAGTACGACGACACGATCTGAGTGAGCATCGCAGCGAGCGCCAGCGAGCGAGGAGCGAAGCGATGGAAGCGATGAGCGCTTGCGTGAAGAGCCAGGTGGCCTGAGTGAGCATCGCAGCGAGCGCCAGCGAGCGAGGAGCGAAGCGATGGAAGCGATGAGCGCTTGCGCGAAGAGCCAGGTGGCCTGAGTGAGCATCGAGGTGAACAACGAGTCCGGCGTCGACGTCGACGAGCGAGCGATCAGCTCGGCGGCCCGGCACGTGCTGGACTCCCTCGGCATCAACCCGCTGGCCGAGCTGTCCATCCTGATCGTGGACGAGGCGGCGATGGCCACGCTGCACAAGCAGTGGCTCGACCTGGACGGCCCCACCGACGTGATGGCCTTTCCGATGGACACCCTCGACGACAAGCCGGGCCTGGAGACCGATCCTGGCCCGTCGCTGCTGGGCGATGTGATCCTGTGCCCGTCGGTGGCTGCCCGGCAGGCCGAGGCGGCCGGCCACAGCACCGATTCCGAGCTGTTCCTGCTGACCACGCATGGCGTGCTGCACCTGCTGGGTTACGACCACGGCGAGCACGAGGACGAGCGCGAGATGTTCGAGCTGCAGGCCCGGCTGGTGACCGGCTGGGCCAAGACCACCGGCCGCGAGCCGGTCCGGACGCCGTTGCCGGGCACCGCCGGTGAGCAGCGTGGCTAGCGCGCTGACATGACCGGCATCTACCTGGTGCTGACGATCCTGGCGCTGCTGCTGGTGCCGGCGGCCGGGGCGCTGGCCGCGGTCGACGCCGCGCTGGCCCGGGTGTCGGTCGCCCGGGTCGAGGAGGAGTACGTCCGCGAGCGCCGGCGTGGCGCGGCGGCGCTGGCCCGGGTGCTGGCCGACCGGGCCCGGCACACCAACCTGATCCTGCTGCTGCGGGTCGCCGCCGAGCTCACCGCCACCGTGTTCGCCACCGTAGTGGCCACCTCCCAGTGGGGAACCAGCTGGCCGGTGGTGCTGCTCACCGTCGCGGTGATGGTGGTGATCTCCTACGTCCTGATCGGGGTCGGCCCGCGCACCATCGGTCGCCAGCACGCCTATCCGGTGGCCCTGATCGGCGCCGCCCCGGTGCTGGTGCTGGCCCGGATCTTCGGCCCGCTGGCCTCGCTGCTGATCCTGCTCGGCAACGCGATCACCCCGGGCAAGGGCTATCGCGAGGGCCCGTTCTCCTCCGAGGTCGAGATCCGCGAGCTGGTCGACCTCGCCGAGTCCCGCGGCGTCGTTGAGCGCGGCGAGCGGGAGATGATCCAGTCGGTCTTCGACCTCGGTGACACGATCGCCCGTGAGGTGATGGTGCCGCGCACCGAGGTGGTGTGGATCGAGAGCGCCAAGACCGTGCCGCAGGCGTTGGCGCTGGCGCTGCGGTCAGGCTTCAGCCGCATTCCCGTGGTGGCCGACAACGTCGATGACGTCGTCGGCGTGGTGTACCTCAAGGATCTGGTGCGCCGCGCCCAGGATCAGGAACGGGCCCGGCAGACCAAGATCGAGGAGGTGATGCGGCCGGCCACCTTCGTGCCGGAGTCCAAGCCGGTCGACGAGCTGCTGCGTGAGATGCAGGCCCACTACTCGCATCTGGCCATCGTCATCGACGAGTACGGCGGGACGGCCGGTCTCGTCACGATCGAGGACATCCTCGAGGAGATCGTCGGCGAGATCACC
>JAVEEO010000354.1 GCA_030840415.1 Pseudonocardiales bacterium
CCCGAGGCTGCCGCGTTCTTCGACGTGGACAACACCGTGGTGGTCGGCGCCTCGATCTTCCACTTCGCCAAGGGCCTGGCTGCTCGCAAGTACTTCTCCACCGCCGACCTGCGCCGCTTCGTCTGGCAGCAGGTCAAGTTCCGGGCCGGCGGCGAGGCCCAGCACAACATCACCGCGGCCCGGGAATCGGCGCTGGCCTTCATCGCGGGCAAGTCGGTCGCCGAGATCGTGGCCATGTCCGAGGAGATCTACGACGAGACCATCGCCGCCCGGATCTACTCCGGGACCAGGGCGCTGGCCCAGCTGCACCTCGACGCCGGCGAACGGGTGTGGCTGGTCACCGCCACGCCGGAGGAGCTGGCCAGGATCATCGCGCGCCGGCTGGGGCTGACCGGAGCGCTGGGCACCCGGGCCGAGGAGCAGGACGGGCTGTTCACCGGACGGCTGATCGGCGAGTTGCTGCACGGTGAGGCCAAAGCAGCGGCGGTGCGCGAGCTGGCGCTGCGCGA
This sequence comes from Pseudonocardiales bacterium, assembly GCA_030840415.1. GTDB lineage: Bacteria > Actinomycetota > Actinomycetes > Mycobacteriales > Jatrophihabitantaceae > Jatrophihabitans_A. Next base: position 510 of record JAVEEO010000354.1, read on the forward strand.
GGGGCTGGACCTGGCCCAGTGCGCGGCCTACTCCGATTCCATCAACGACCTCCCGATGCTGTCGCTGGTGGGACGCCCGGTCGCGGTCAACCCGGATTCAGCACTGCGGGACGAGGCCCGCCGGCAGGGCTGGGAGATCCGGGACTTCCGCACCGGGCGCCGGGCCGCCCGGATCGGGGTGCCGACCGCGCTGGCCACCGCCGCGGCCGGCGGTGCGGTGGTCGGGGCCATGGCGATCGGCCGCCGGCAACGCCGGCACGCGCACCTGATCAGCGCCTGAGGCCCGGCCGGCCCGCGGTCGCCCTCAGTGCCAGATCGCCCTCAGTGCCAGATCGAGCGGCGCTGCATCAGCAACCGGTACAGGCTGCCCTGGATCTGCTCGCGCACCCGGTCGGTGATCTCGAAGACCAGCATCGGGTCCTCGGCGGCGTCCGGGCCGTACTCGGCGGTTTCGATCGGCTCGCCGAACTCGATGTACCACTTGCTGGGCAGTGGGATCAGCCCGAGCGGGCCCAGCCAGGGGAAGGTGGGCGTCAGCGGGAAGTACGGCACGCCGAGCATCCTGGCCAGGGTGCGGGCGTTGCCCAGCATCGGATGGATCTCCTCCGAGCCGACGATCGCGGTGGGGATGATCGGGGCGCCGGTGCGCAGCGCGGCCGAGACGAAGCCGCCCCGTCCGAAGCGTTGCAGCTTGTACCGCTCGGAGAACGGCTTTCCGATGCCCTTGAAACCCTCGGGCCAGACCCCGACCAGCTCGCCCGCGCTGAGCAGCCGCTCGGCGTCGGCGTTGCAGGCCAGCGTGCTGCCGGTCTTGCGGGCCAGCGAGCCGAGCACCGGAGTGGTGAACACCAGATCCGCGCCGAGCATCCGCAGGAAGCGATGGTTGGGGGTCTCCTCGTGCACCGCGGCGGCGGTCATCACCCCATCCAGGGCCCACAGCGCGCCGGCGTGATTGGCCACGATCAACGCTCCGGACTCGGCCGGCAGGTGGTGCACGCCGGTGACCTCGGTGCGGAACCACCTGCGGTACAGCTGGCGGGCTGCCGGCAGCACCGCCGCCTCGGTGAGTTCGGGATCGAAGCCGAACTCGTCGACCGGGTAGTCGCCGGTGATCCGGCGGCGCAGGAAGGCCAGCGCGTCCGCCGCCCGGCGTTCCCAGCCGAGCGGGCGTTGCTCGGTCCCGATGGGCTCGGCATCGCCGCCGTCGTCCTGCCGGTGCAACCTGATGACCTGGGCCTCAGCCATGGCGAAGCCTCCTGGAGGATCCGATCGACGTGACGGAGGCCGGGGCGCCGGCCGGAGGCGGCGGGGTGGTGCGCAGCAGCGTGGCCAGCAGCTTCGCGCCGGTGTCGAGCACCGAGTCGGCGACCAGCGGCGGCACCGGCCGGCCGGTCAGGAACGATTCGAAGGCGGCGGCGGTGGAGAACTGCGGCGTGTAGCCGAAGGTGTCCTTGAGCCGGTCGTTGGCCACCACCCGCCCGAAGTTCAGGAACTGCATCTGCTCGGGCGAGAAGTCGACGAAGCCGCTGCGCCGGACCGCCCGGCCCACCAGTTGGACGGCCGGTGCCGGCACCGCGACGGCCCGCTTGCCGGCCCGCCGGATGGCCTGGCTGAGCAGCAGTACCCCGTCGGCGGCGACGTTGAAGGTGCCCGGCCGGTCGGAGGTACTGGCCTGCCGCAGCACCTCGACCGCGTCGTTCTCGTGCAGCAGTTGCAGCCGCGGGTCGAAACCGAACACGGTGGGCACCACCGGCAGCTGGAAGTACCGGGTCAGCGGGGTGTCGATGAACGGTCCGACGAAGTTGGCGAAGCGCAGCAGCGTGACGCTGACGTCCGGACGCCGGCGGCTGAAGCCACGCAGGTAGCCCTCGACCTCGACGGCATCCTTGGCGTAGCCGCTGCGGGGCAGCGCCTTGGCCGCCATGTCCTCGGTGAAGATCGCCGGGTCGCGGGGCGAGGTGCCGTAGACCGCGGTGCTGGACTTGACCACCAGCCGCCGGACCGTGTCGGAGTTCTGGCAGGCGGCCAGCAGCTGCATGGTGCCGATGACGTTGAGTTCCTTCATCGGCGTGCGGCCACCGGCACCGTGCGGGGTCGCGGTCACCGAGGCGTGCACGACGGTGTCCACCCCGGCCTGGCTGATCACCCGCGAGATCAACGGGTTGCGGATGTCGGCCCGGACGAACTCGGTACGGCCCAGCAGGTCGAGGTCGGCGCGGGCCGGTGGCACCGTGTCGACGCCGATGATCCGGTCGATCGCGGGGTCGGCAGACAGCCGCCCGGCCAGCCGGCAGGCCAGGTAGCGGCTGATTCCGGTGACCAGGACGACCCGCGACATCGAGCTCCTACCGGAGGTGGCCTAGCAGGGTGGGGCTACTTCTTGTTGCGTCGCTGGACGCGCGTCTTCTTCAGCAGCTTGCGGTGCTTCTTCTTGGCCATCCGCTTGCGCCGCTTCTTGATGACAGAACCCATTGCCTACCTCACCCACCTGATCGACTCGCGTTGGAGAACCTGAGCGACTTGGCTGAACTCGACCTCAGGTCATGCACGCGTCACTGGTCGGCAGCTTACCGTGCTGGGCCGGGCCTCCTGAAACACGGCCGGAACTGCGCCGCCACCCCGGCCCGGCATGCCCGGGACAACCCGCACCGCCGGCCGGACTGCCGTGCCGGCGCCGGTCAGCCCGCTTCGAAGAAGGCACTCTTCAGGTAGTCCTGGACGGCCTTCTCGGGCACCCGGAAGGAGCGTCCCACCCGCACCGCGGGCAGTTCGCCGGAGTGCACCATGCGATACACCGTCATCTTCGAGACACGCATCACCGCGGCCACCTCGGCCACGGTCAGGAAGCGCACCTCACGCAACCCATCTGGGGTCGTACTCATCGATTCACCGGACTCTCGGCACGTGACAGTGAGCCAGCTTCGCGCCGGGCAACCTGACACGCACGTGCTGGGGTGAGAGTAGCGGTAACTATGGGGCTCATGCGATGCATGTTCTTCACAAAGTGAATACTTTTTGGCCACGCCCGGCGCGCCGGACGGGCTTGTGACAGAAATCGTGCTGGGCAGGGCTGGTCACTCGGCGTCGGCGGCCCGCCCGAGTTCGGCCGAGCGGTTGCGGGCCGCCTCGATGGCCGCCAGGAACGCGGCTCGCACACCGTGGTTCTCCAGCTCGCGAATGGCGGAGATGGTGGTACCGGCCGGGCTGGTGACCGCCTCGCGCAGCTGCACCGGATGCTCGCCGGAATCGCGCAGCATCACCGCCGAACCGACCAGGGTCTGCACGATGAGCTCGGCGGCCAGAGCACGCGGCAGGCCGAGCAGGATGCCGGCGTCGATCATCGCCTCGACCAGGAAGAAGAAGTAGGCCGGACCGCTGCCGGACAGGGCGGTGACCGCGTCCAGCTGCGACTCGGGCACCCGGACCACCCGGCCGACCGCCGACAGCAGCTCGTCCGCGCGCTGCAGGTGCTGCTGGCTGGCCCGCGACCCGGCCGAGATCGCGGTCATCGCCTCGTCGACCAGCGCCGGGGTGTTGGGCATGCACCGCACCACGGCCGGGCCGGCCGGCAGACCGCGCTCGATCCGGGCGGTGGTGATGCCGGCGGCCACCGACACGATCAGGTGCTCGGCGGTCACCAGGTCGGCCAGCTGGTGCAGCAACCGGTCGATGTCCTGGGGCTTGACCGCGATCAGGATCGTCGAGCAGGACTGCACGGCCTCGGCGACCTCGACCACCCGGATGCGGTAGCGCTCGCTGAGGTAGCGGATCCGCTCGGGATAGTGCTCGACCATCAGGATGTCGTCAGGACCGGCGCTCTTGCGCAGCAGCCCGGACAGCAGCGCCTCGCCGATCTTGCCGCCGCCGATGATCGCCAGCCGGCCGGGGTTGCTCGTCATGACCCCATTCTCGCAGCGGGCGCGGCCGGCTCACCGTACTGGTCAGCGGAGCTGGTCCAGCCGGCGCAGGATCACTCCCTCGCGCAGCGCCCAGGGCGAGAGCTCGAACTCCGAGACGCCCAATGCCAGCATCGCCTGCTCGGCAACCACCGCGCCGGCCATCGTCTGGTGGGCGCGGGCGGCCGACACCCCGTCGAGCTCAGCGAGATCCGCGGACGGGATCCGGGAGATGAAGCCGATGATCTGGCGCAGGCCGTTGATCTGCAGGCTGCGCCGGACCCGGGGGCCGGCGTTGGAGGGAGCGGCACCGGCCAGCCGGGCCAGCGTCCGGAAGGTCTTGCTGCTGGCCACCACCCGGTCCGGCGTGCCGGTCGCCAGCAGCTGGCGGGCCGGTTTGGCGAGCTGGTCGGCGACGTGGCGGCGCAGTTCCTCGATCGAGCGCTTGGACGGCGGGTCGCCGTCGAGCCATTCCCGGGTCAGCCGGCCGGCCCCGAGCGGGACCGACAACGCCACCTCCGGCACCTCGTCGGTGCCGACCGCCAGCTCCAGGGAGCCACCGCCGATGTCCAGGCACAGCAGCCGGCCGGCGCTCCAGCCGAACCACCGCCGCACCGCCAGGAAGGTCAGCACCGCCTCGTCCTCGCCGGTGAGCACCTGCAGGTCGACGCCGGTCTCCTCCTTGACCCGGGCCAGCACCTGGGCGGAGTTCCGGGCGTCCCGGACCGCCGAGGTGGCGAACGGCAGCAGCTCGTCGCAGTGCAGTTCGGCAGCCTGCCGGCGGGCGCCGAGGGTGGCACCGACCAGCGCATCCGCTCCTTCGGCGGCCAGGTCCCCGCGCTTGTCGATGTGCTCGGCCAGCCGCAGGACGCTCTTGCGGGACAGCTGCGGAGTCGGCTGGGCTCCGAGGTGCGCATCCATCACCAGCAGGTGAACGGTATTGGAGCCGACGTCCAGCACGCCCAGTCGCATGCCGGTCACGCTAGCCGATCCGGCCGCACCGGCCGATTCCGGTCGGCGGCCGGGTGAAGCGCTCTGGCCGGTCGTCCCGCAGCCATCACCGGCGCCCGGTTAGGCTCGCGGTTGTGCCTTCCCGCAACCTGCCTGTCGTCCCAGCCGCGCCGCGCGACAGCGAGGTCGGTCTGGAGTTCTCCCGGGAGTGGCTCGAGTTCACCGACCCGGCCGACTCCGAGCACCGGATCCGGGCCGACCTGACCTGGCTCTGCTCCCGGTGGAACTGCATCTTCGGCCGCGGCTGCCACGGTGTGATCGAGGGGCGGGCCGCGGACGGCTGTTGCAGCCACGGTGCCTTCTTCTCCGACGCCGAGGACCTCAAGCGGGTTCGCCGCTACGCCAAGCAGTTGGACGCCGGAACCTGGCAGTACCAGAAAGTGGGCCTGCGCAAGGGCATCACCGAGAAGGACTCGGTCGGCGAGGACGAGAACCGCACCCGGACCCGCACAGTGGACGGGGCCTGCGTGTTCCTGAACCGGCCGGGCTTCGCCGGTGGCCAGGGGTGTGCCCTGCACGCGCTGGCCCTGCGCAGCGGGCTGCACCCGCTGGACACCAAGCCCGAGGTCTGCTGGCAGCTGCCGGTCCGCCGGGAGCAGGAGTGGGTGACCCGGGCCGACGACACCCAGGTGCTGGTGTCGACGGTCACCGAGTTCGACCGCCGGGGCTGGGGCGAGGGCGGGCATGACCTGCACTGGTGGTGCACCTCCTCCCCCGAGGCCCATACCGGATCCGAACCGCTGTACGTGAGCTACGCCGCCGAACTCACTGCCCTGATCGGCCAGCCCGCGTACACCGAGCTGGCACGGCTGTGTGCGCTGCGGCTGGCCCAGGGCCTGGTGGCGGTGCATCCGGCCACCGTGGCGGCGGGTCAGTCACCCGCCCGCCCCGCCCCGCCTGCCTAGGCACCCTCGCCGGCGGCCGGCCAGAGGTCGTCGGCCTGGCGCAGCCGCCGAAGGCCGCGCGGCCACCCGAATGCCGGTTCACGCGGCGACGGTCGCCGACCGCTCGAACTCGGCCGGCTCGGCCCAGCAGTACACGCAGTCGAGCTCGAGCCCTCGGTGGCCACCGGAGAAATGGTCGGCGGCGAGCGCGGCGCAGTAGTCGCACTCGCCGTTGAAGCCCTCCCGGACCGGGTCGAAGACGGTGCCGCAGCCGGGGTTGACGCAGCAGGCGGTGTTGGCGTCATCCTTGACGAGTCCTGCCTTGACGAGTCCTGGCTTGACGAGTCCAGCCCAGGGGAATGCAGCCTTGAGAAGTTCGATGTCGGACATCGGCGGGTCACCTCCACGTTGACGTGGACAGACCATCGCACCGACCTCTGACAGTTTTCGGCGCGAAGCCCGAGAACCGGCGCGCGAAGCCCTGAAAACCGGCACGAGGAGCCCGAAAACCGGCGCGCGCAGCCCCGGAACCCGGCGCTCAGCCCTCGAACTTGTAGCCCAGGCCGCGCACGGTCAGCAGGTACTTCGGGTTCGCCGGATCGGGCTCGATCTTGGCCCGCAACCGCTTGACGTGCACGTCCAGGGTCTTGGTGTCACCGACGTAGTCCGAGCCCCAGATCCGGTCGATGAGCTGGCCGCGGGTCAGCACCCGGCCGGAGTTGCGCAGCAGCAGTTCGAGCAGGTCGAACTCCTTGAGCGGCAGTGACACCGTCTCGCCGTTGACGGTCACGGTGTGCCGGTCGACGTCCAGCCGCACCGGGCCGGCCTCGATGGTCGGGCTCAGCAGCTCCTCGGGCTCGGCGCCGCGGCGCAGCACCGCCCTGATCCGGGCGAGCAGTTCCCGGTGCGAGAACGGCTTGGTCACGTAGTCGTCGGCGCCCAGTTCCAGGCCGACCACCTTGTCCACCTCGGAGTCCCGGGCGGTCAGGATGATGATGGCGACGTTGGACTTCTGCCGCAGCGAGCGGCAGACCTCGGTGCCGGACAGTCCGGGCAGCATCAGGTCCAGCAGCACCAGGTCGGCCCCGGTGCGGTCGAACTGGCGCAGCGCGTCCGGACCGGTCTCGGCCACCGACACCTCGAAGCCCTCGCGGCGCAGCATGTAGGACAGCGGATCGGAGATCGAATCCTCGTCCTCGACGACTAGAACCCGGGTCACCGGGCCTCCTTCCAGACAGTTCGGCGGGTATTCACCGCAGCGCGCTGCCGGCCGCGGGTTGGATCTGGCCGGCCGAGGCGGCCCCGGCGATCGGCGCCGCGGGCTCGACCGCGGCGCGGCCGGCCAGCGGCAGCCGCATGGTGAAGGTGGAGCCGGCTCCGACCACGCTCCACACCGACACCCGGCCGCCGTGGTTGGTGGCGATGTGCTTGACGATCGCCAGCCCCAGTCCGGTGCCGCCGGTGGCGCGGGAGCGGGCCTGATCGACCCGGTAGAAACGCTCGAACACCCGGTCCAGGTCAGACTCGGCGATCCCGATGCCCTGGTCGGTGACGGCGATCTCGACCCACTCGGTGCCGTCCGGGTCGGTGACCGCGTGGCCGGTAACCGCGACCCTGGTGCTGGCCGGGCTGTAGGCAATCGCGTTGTCGACCAGGTTGCCCAGCGCGGTGCTCAACTGGGTCTCGTTGCCGCGGACCTGCAGGCCGGGCTCGGTGCGTTCGGCGACGGCGATGCCGTTCTGCTCGGCGAGCAACCGGCTGCGGTCCACCGCTTCGCCGACGATCCGGTCGATGCTCACCAGGTGCTGGCCGGGCAGCGCCTCCGCGCCCTGCAGCCGGGACAGCTCGATCAGTTCCTGCACCAGCCGGCCCAGCCGCGATCCCTCGCGCTGCATCCGTCCGGCGAAGTGCTGCACCGCCTCGGGGTCGTCGGCGGCTTCCTGGACGGCCTCGGCGAGCAGCGTCAGCGCGCTGACCGGCGTCTTGAGCTCGTGCGAGACGTTGGCCACGAAGTCGCGCCGCACCAGCTCCAGCCGCCTGGCCTCGGTGATGTCGGAGAACCGCAGCACCACCGAGCCGACCCGGCCGCCGTCGCGCAAGGGCATCGCGCGGACCAGGAAGCTCACCTGCTCGGGACCGCGACCGGGGGTCGACAGGTCCAGGGTGACGCTGTCCGGCTGGGCGGAGTCGGTCACCGACCGCACCAGCTCCGACAGCACCGGCAGGGTCAGCCGGTCACCGTCGACCACCAGCATCCGGCGTGAGACCGGGTTGGCGAAGACCACCGTCTCGTCGCGGTCCAGCACCACCACGCCGACGTCGAGTGCGCCGAGGGCCCGCGAGGCCAGGCCGGCGGTGGGGGCCGGGGCCGCGACAGGCCCGGCGACCGCCGCGGTGCGGCGTAGGTACAGCGCCGCCGCGAAGGCCGACGCGGCCGCTCCGACCAGGAACGCCACGATGGCAACCACGGGGATCACGACTGCATCCTACGGCCGGGTTTCGGGCCGGAGCCCTGCTGAAAGCCGCTGCAGCCAGCCGTCACCTGTTGTTCACCGAGTGGCTGCTGGGCATTCATCGCGACCGCCTCGGACGGACATCTGTATCCCTAGGCTGGTCGCATGCGCGATCTATTCCACGACGAACTGGACCAGATAGGCAACAGCCTGGTGGCCATGACCCACCTGGCCGGCACCGCGATGCAGCGTGCCACCGAGGCGTTGCTCACCGGTGACCTGCACGTCGCGGAGCGGGTGGTCAGCGATGACACCGCCATCGACGCGCTGCGCGCCGACCTGGAGTCCAAGACGTTCCAGTTGCTGTCGCTGCAACAGCCGGTCGCGACCGACCTGCGGATGCTGGTGACCACCCTGCACCTGGTCGCGGACCTGGAGCGGATGGGCGACCTGGCGCTGCACGTGGCCAAGGTCGCCCGGATGCGCCACCCGGACATCGCGGTGCCGGTCGAGCTGCGCGACGTCATCGCGCAGATGGGCGCGGTCGCGCTGTCGCTGGTGGACAAGGTGGCCGAGGTGATCAAGGGCCGCGACGTGGAGTTGGCGCAGGCGATCGAGGTCGAGGACGACTCGATGGACGCCCTGCACCGCAAGCTGTTCACCCAGTTACTGGCCGACAGTTGGTCGCACGGCACCGAGGCAGCGATCGACATGACCCTGCTGGGCCGGTACTACGAGCGCTACGCCGACCACGCGGTGGGCGTCGCCCGCCGGATCGTGTTCATCGCGACCGGCGCCATGCCTGCGGGTTCGGCCGCGATCAAGCCGTCCGGCCCGGCCGCGGGCTGACGCGCTCGACGAAGCTTGCGGTCTTGGATCTGTCAAGATCTATGCGACGGTTACGGCCACTCC